>NZ_RZSX01000125.1:0-10110 GCF_004023105.1 Mesorhizobium sp. M5C.F.Ca.IN.020.32.2.1
CATTCTGGTCGCCGGCGCCGGTTATGTCGGGCTTGCCGCCGCAGTATCGCTGAAACAGGCGCGACCGAGCCTGGAAGTCGCTGTCGTCGACGCCGCGCCCGCCGGCGTCTGGCAAAAGGACGGCCGCGCCTCGGCCATCGCCGCTGCCGCTTGCCGCATGCTCGACCAGCTCGGCATCTGGGCCGAAATCGCGCCCGAAGCGCAGGCGATCACCGAAATGATCGTCACCGATTCGCGCGCTTCCGATCCGGTGCGCCCGGTGTTTCTCACCTTCGATGGCGAGGTCGCGCCCGGCGAAGCCTTTGCGCATATGGTCGCCAACCGGGATTTGAACGGCGCCTTGCGCCGGCGCGCTGAAAAACTAGGCATCGACATCATCGAAGGCGTCGCCGTCAGTGCCTTCGACGTGAACGGCGCCGGCATCACCGTGCATCTTGTCGACGGCGCAACGCTGAAGGCGCGGCTGCTGGTCGCCGCCGACGGCGTGAACTCGAAGCTGCGCGACATGGCCGGCATCAGGACGGTGAAATGGCAGTACGGCCAGTCCGGCATCGTCTGCACCGTGGCGCATGAACGGCCGCACAATGGCCGCGCCGAAGAGCATTTTCTGCCAGCCGGCCCCTTTGCCACGCTGCCGCTCAAGCCGGACAAGGACGGGACCAACCGCTCGTCGATCGTCTGGGTCGAGCGGTCGGAAGATGCCGAAAAACTGGTCGACGGCGACGACCTCGTCTTCGAGCACGAGCTCGAACAGCGGTTTGGCCTGAAGCTCGGCGAAATCCGCGTCGCCGACAAGCCGCGCGCCTGGCCGCTCGGCCTGACGCTTGCCCGCGCCTTCGTCGCGCCGCGCATTGCGCTCGCCGGCGACGCCGCCCACGGCATCCACCCGATCGCCGGCCAGGGCCTCAATCTCGGCTTCAAGGATGTGGCGGCACTGGCTGAAGTGGTGGTCGAGGCCGACCGGCTCGGCCAGGATATCGGTGCGCTCGACGTGCTCGAACGCTATCAGCAGTGGCGGCGCTTCGACACGCTGCAGATGGGCATCACCACCGATGTCCTGAACCGGCTGTTTTCCAACGACATCAGCCCGTTGCGCGCCGTCCGCGACATCGGCCTAGGCCTGGTCGAACGCATGCCGCGGCTGAAGGATTTCTTCATCCGCCAGGCGTCCGGTCTGTCCGGCGACACGCCGAAGCTGCTCAAGGGCGAGGCGATCTGAGCCCGGAAGGGCAGCAAACCAATATTGAGCCAGGCAATTTCGTTCAATTGACCTCGAAGCCCAGCTTCTGCCGCAGCCGCAGTATCCGCTGGTCGGATATCTTCAGGGGTTGCTCGCCAGCCTGCGCCGCGCGGTTCACCATCTGCAGCAAATCGTTTCGCTCAGTCACATCCAGACGTTCGCGCAGGAACGGCGCCAGCTTGTCGATGACAACAGTGGCATCGTCGATCTGTGACGCCGCCCATTTGGCGTAGACCACGGCCTCATCGGTCTTCTTGTCGTCCGCAATCTCTGAGATCATCGACCGAATCGCGGCTTCGCGCTGCGGCAGGACAGGGCCGTTCTCGGAAACGATGGCGGTGATCAGCGTCGCGGCCGCCACGACCGGATCGTCGATCGCCGTCAGCGGTGAGAGCGCCGCCTGCTTGCGCAGTCTCTTGCGGCGAATGTTCCCTTGCACACGGCCGACGACGTCCGCGACCTCGCGCGCCGCATCGTTCATGGCCTTCATCCGATACCACCAGAACGCCGCCGCTCCCAACAGCCCAATTGCAGCAATCAGTATATGCATGCCCGTGATCCCCAAACCGCAGCGACGATAGGAGAAGTGCTGCCTCGCTTCAACGCGCAAAAGTTGCGCCCGCAGAAGAAACCGATTCAGCCGGACGCAAAACAGAATAATCTCTAGGACCCCGGCACGTTGTAGATCGCCCTGACCTCGATCGCGCCGATTTCGGCCAGAGGGATGCCGCCGGCAATCTCCATCGCCTCGTCGATATCCCCGGCCTCGATCATGACGAAGCCGAGCAATTGCTCCTTGGTCTCGGCGAAAGGGCCGTCGGTGACCAGCCGCCTGCCCTTGCGCCGGCGCACGCATTTCGCGGTATTCACCGATTGCAGCGCCTGCGCGATGATCAGCCGGCCGCTATGCTCCACCGATTTGTCATAAGCCAGCGAGTCGGCGTCGAGCTTGGCCAACCTCTCCGGGCTCATTGCATAAAGGTCCTTTTCCTCACCGTAGACCAGGCAAACATATTTCATCTCTCATCTTCCTTGTTGGGACGAACCGTTGGCAACCGAGGTCCCAGCCGGGCTTTTGACCGCCGCATGATCGACAAGGGAAACCGCAATCCCGATGATGGCGACCGCCGCAAGCAGTCGACCGAAACCGGAAGGTGACCGATGCAACCAGTCGGTTTCTTGTTCAGCCGCCTTTCGGCCGGTGTCTCTCCAGTGGGCAGAAAACAAATCATTCATGTGATCCTCCATCCTGCCACGAAACCCGTGGCCGCCCGCAGGACGGCCGAGGCAGATGGAAGTCGACATTTTTGCACGCGGATTTTTTGCGTCGCCATTGGCGCGAAAAGCACGGGTGGCCTTCGTGCCCGCGCGCGCTATAGTCGATCAGACGCCGATCACGGCTCAGCCACCGCATCAAGGAGGAATTCATGGACCGCACCGCAAACGCCGTCTGGAAAGGCAATCTGAAAGAGGGCAAGGGCACGCTCGACACGCAGAGCGGGACTCTGAAAGGCACGCCTTACTCGTTCAAGATGCGCTTTGAGGACGAGAGCGGCAAATCCGGCACCAATCCGGAGGAACTGATCGCAGCGGCGCATGCCGGTTGCTTTGCCATGCAGCTTTCGCATGTCCTGGCCGAGAACGGCACCCCCGCCACCGAACTCGACGCCAAGGCCGTGGTGACGCTGATTCCGGGCACCGGCATCACCGGCAGCGCGCTCACGCTGGTCGGCAAAGTGCCAGGCATCGATGCCGCGAAATTCCAGGAGCTGGCTGAACAGGCCAAGGCCGGGTGTCCGGTCTCGAAGGCGCTCGGCGCGATAAAAGTGTCACTCGACGCCAAGCTCGGCTGAGCGGTCGAACCTCGCGAACCGGCAGCGCAATGGACCGGCGGGGCGCTACTGTCCCTCGCCGGTCAGCGCGTTGATGCGTGCGCGCAGCTGTCCGACCTCTTCCTCGAGAGCTTGCACGCGTGCTTCGAGATCCGAGGCCCGCGAAGGTGATTGCAGGGGCGTTCCAGCCACCACCGGCGTCTGCACCGGCCCGTACAAGAGATGCACATAGCGGTCCTCACGCTGGCCGGGTCCACGATCGATCTGCTGAACGAGCGGCGGCTTGCGGCCGATCAACAGGTCGAGATTGCTGCGAAGCTCGTCGATGGAGGGCAAACGCGCCATACGCTCGCTCCGCGCCAGCAATTCATAGGCGGTCTGCGGACCGCGCAGCAACAGCAGCCCAAGCAGCGCAATCTGCGCTGAGGTCAGCGAAAAGCGCTGCGCGACGACATGCTCGTAGCGCTCGACGCGCGAAGCAAAGACCTGCCTGACCAAGCCCTTGTGCTCAAGCTGGCCAAGCGCTCGTCTTACCTCGACAAGCTCGACCGACATCACCGGCTCGCGCGCCGTCTTCTGGTTGGCGGCGGCAAGTGCCGCATTGAGCGTCAGCGGGTAGATATCGGGCGTCAGTTCCTTCTTTTCGATTAGGCAACCGAGCACGCGCGCTTCGACGGGAGAAAGGATGGGCAGTTCGGTGTCGGTCATAGGTCGGCTATCCTTTTTAGGCTGGATCGCGACATGCGCCGCCGAAGCTACACCCTTCTCTCCACCATCATCTTCTTGATCTCGGCGATCGCCTTGGCCGGATTGAGCCCCTTGGGGCAGGTCTGGGCGCAGTTCATGATGGTGTGGCAGCGATAGAGCCGGAACGGGTCTTCGAGGTTGTCGAGCCGTTCGCCCGTGGCCTCGTCCCGGGAATCGATCAGCCAGCGATAGGCCTGAAGCAGCGTCGCCGGCCCAAGATAGCGGTCGCCGTTCCACCAATAGCTCGGGCAAGAGGTCGAGCAGCAGGCGCATAATATGCATTCATAAAGCCCGTCGAGCTTTTCGCGGTCCTCATGGCTCTGCAGCCATTCGTTGGCCGGCTCGGGCGACACCGTCTTCAGCCATGGCTCGATCGAGGCGTGCTGGGCGTAGAAATTGGTGAGATCGGGCACCAGATCCTTGACCACCGGCATATGCGGCAGCGGATAGACCTTGATCGCGCCGGAAATGTCATCGCAGCCCTTGGTGCAGGCGAGCGTGTTCGAGCCGTCGATATTCATGGCGCAGGAGCCGCAGATGCCCTCGCGGCAGGAGCGGCGCAGCGTCAGCGTCGGGTCGATCTTGTTCTTGATGTAGAGCAGCGCATCAAGCACCATCGGCCCGCAATCGTCCATGTCAACGAAATAGGTATCCATGCGCGGGTTCTCGTCATCGTCCGGCGACCAGCGGTAGATGCGGTACTCGCGCAGATTGGTCGCGCCCTCCGGTTTCGGCCAGGTTTTCCCGGCCTTGATCTTCGAGTTTTTCGGAAGCGTGAGTTCGACCATTATCTCAGGTCCTTTCGGATGACGAGCTTCAGCCCGGACCAAGTCGCGTTCACGGCGGCCATCGTCAATACACTCTCGCCTTGGGAGCGATCTTGGCCAGGTTGATGCCGCCGTCTGCTTCGCTAAGCAGCGGCTCGGTGTGCACCGGCCGGTAGCTGAGCGACACCTCGCCGTCTTCGCTGAGCCGGGCCAGCGTATGCTTGCGCCAGGCCAGATCATCACGAGCCGAAAAATCTTCCCGCGCATGCGCGCCGCGGCTCTCCTTGCGCGCCTCGGCGCCGTAGACGGTGGTGATGGCGTTGGCCATCAGATTTTCCAGCTCAAGCGTCTCGACCAGGTCGGAGTTCCAGATCATCGAGTCGAACACTTTTACGTCCTTGAGCTCGGCCCAGATCTGCGAAATGCGCTTGCAGCCGCTTTCCAGCGATTCCTGCGTGCGGAACACCGCCGCATCG
Organism: Mesorhizobium sp. M5C.F.Ca.IN.020.32.2.1; assembly: GCF_004023105.1. Classification (NCBI taxonomy): domain Bacteria; kingdom Pseudomonadati; phylum Pseudomonadota; class Alphaproteobacteria; order Hyphomicrobiales; family Phyllobacteriaceae; genus Mesorhizobium; species Mesorhizobium sp. M5C.F.Ca.IN.020.32.2.1. Next base: position 5,063 of record NZ_RZSX01000125.1, read on the forward strand.
TCCTGCATCGCCTTCTGCATCTTTTCACGCAAAACCGCCGTCGGCGTCGAGCCGTTGGCGTGACGCAGCCGGTCGAAGCGGTCCATGATCTTCTCGACCGCGGCTTCGTTGGGCGACGGGATCGCGGCGTTGCGGTCGATCACCTGGCCTGCCCGGATCGCCGCAGCGCGGCCGAACACCACCAGATCGATCAGCGAGTTGGAGCCCAGCCGGTTGGCGCCATGCACCGAGGCGCAGCCAGCCTCGCCGACCGCCATCAGCCCTGGCGACACCTGGTCCGGGTTCAAGGCGGTGGGGTTGAGCACCTCGCCCCAGTAATTGGTCGGCACGCCGCCCATATTGTAGTGGACCGTCGGCAGCACCGGGATCGGCTCCTTGGTCAGGTCGACGCCGGCAAAGATTTTTGCCGATTCCGAAATCCCCGGAAGTCTCTCGTGCAAAACGGCCGGATCGAGGTGGTCGAGGTGGAGAAAAATATGGTCCTTTTTCTTGCCGACGCCGCGTCCCTCGCGAATCTCCAGCGTCATGCAGCGCGAGACCACGTCGCGCGAGGCAAGGTCCTTGGCCGACGGCGCGTAGCGCTCCATGAAGCGCTCGCCTTCGGAGTTGACGAGATAGCCACCCTCGCCGCGCGCGCCCTCGGTGATCAGGCAGCCGGCGCCGTAGATGCCGGTCGGGTGGAACTGCACGAACTCCATGTCCTGCAGCGGCAGCCCGGCCCGCGCTGCCATGCCGCCGCCGTCGCCGGTGCAGGTGTGCGCCGAGGTCGCCGAGAAATAGGCGCGGCCATAACCGCCTGTCGCCAGCACCACCATTTTTGCCGAGAAGCGGTGGATGGTGCCGTCGTCAAGGTTCCAGGCGACGACGCCGGTGCAGGTGCCGTCCGGCTCCATGATCAGGTCGAGCGCGAAATACTCGATGAAGAACTGGGCGTTGTTCTTCAGCGACTGGCCGTAGAGCGTATGCAGGATGGCGTGGCCGGTGCGGTCGGCCGCCGCACAGGTGCGCTGCACCGGCGGGCCGTCGCCGAAATTCATCATGTGGCCGCCGAACGGCCGCTGGTAGATCTTGCCTTCTTCGGTGCGCGAGAACGGCACGCCGTAATGCTCAAGCTCGTAGACGGCGGCAGGTGCTTCGCGCACCAGATATTCCATGGCGTCGACATCGCCGAGCCAGTCCGACCCCTTGACGGTGTCGTACATGTGCCACTGCCAGGAATCGGGGCCCATATTGGACAGCGAGGCGGCGATGCCGCCTTGAGCGGCGACCGTATGCGACCGCGTCGGGAAGACCTTGGTGATGCAGGCGGTGCGCAGTCCCTGTTCGGCCATGCCGAGCGTGGCGCGCAGGCCGGCGCCGCCGGCGCCGACGACCACCACGTCGAACTTGTGGTCGACGTAGCTATAGGCGGACGCCGTGTTGGCGTTTTTCGCGTCCTTGGCCAAAATTTTCAGCCTCCAAATGCCAGTTTGAGCAGGGCGAAGATCGAGGCGACGCCGACCACCACGGGAAAGAATGTGTTGAGTGCGAGCAGCGCCAGCCTCATGCCCTCGCCATGTACATAGTCCTCGATGATCGCCTGCATGCCGAGGCGCATATGGTAGAGCCCGGACAAGAGCACCAGGGCCAGGACCAGCGCCACGAACGGGTTGGCAAGTGCGGCGCGCACTTCCGCATAGCCGGCGCCGTTCAACGCGATCAGGAAGCCCACGAAGAACAGGATCAGCGGGATGTTGGCGATCGCCGTCAGGCGCTGGCGCCAGAAATGCTCCGTGCCCTCGCGGGCGGAGCCGAGGCCGCGGACCTTCGCCAGCGGCGTGCGCATGTCGGTGTTGCGGTGGCTCACGATCAGGCTCCCCGTGCCATGTAGCCGGCGATCCAGATCAGCAGCGTCAGCACGATCGAGCCGGCCAGTGTCGCCCAGGCGATCCTGGAGGCCGTGTCCTTTTCAAGACCGGCCCCGGTATCCCAGATCAGATGGCGCACGCCGCCCAGCATGTGGTGCATCAGCGCCCAGGTATAGAAGAACAGCACCAGCCGTCCCAGCCACGAGCCGAAGGCCCAGTTGACGGCATCGAAGGTGGATTGCGAACTCGCCGCCGCCATCAGCCACAGCGCGACCAGCAGGGTGCCGAAATAAAGCGCCCCACCGGTGACGCGATGGATGATCGACATCGTCATCGTGATCGGCGGTCGATAGACGGTCAGATGCGGCGAAAGCGGCCGTTCACGTCTGGCAATTTCGCGGGTGGCTGGTGATTTGCTCATGGCTCCCCCAGTTCGGCGTCTCTGGAGCCCCAAGGGAAATGCGGCGTTACCGCTTCCGGTTGCGACTTCGGACAGCCGGTTTCTAATGCGCTTTTTGCACCGCGTCAAAGCCGGAAAATCGTTTCGAAAACGTAATTTAGTCTGACAAATGGGCGGTGTTTCGCTTCAATCGATTAGGGCGCGAGCCAAAGCCGGCGCAATGTTCGCTGCAGTGCGGCATATCTGCCCGATGTGTTGAGATTCACGTCAGGCCGCGCTGAAAATGGTGGATGCCGAGAACGGGAGCGGAGCGTACATTTCGGTACGGGAGCCCGCGCATGATTCCCGAAATCGAATTCGTTTCGGAAAGGTTATGCGCAAAATCAAAGTTCTACAGCGTCCTTTGCGCGCCTAAGAGGCAGCGCTGTAGGGAAGCGCAGGGATCCACCATTGCAGGCCGGCATCACCTGGTTATCGACACACCCGGTCAGCGGGTGCAGGTCAGCGGCGTCTTCCCGCCCTTCATCACCAGCGCGTCGCGTCCGTCGATCACGATTGCGTCATGCGCCGCACCGAAGCGGCTGCTTTGATTGGCGGGCGAGGCCGGCAGGTCCTCGCTGGCGCCGTCCGGGCCAAGCACGCGCACCGAAGTGCCTAGGTTTTCGATGGTGATCCTTGTGCCATCAGCGCAAGTGTAAGTGGCGGTGCGCGGCTGTGGTGAATCGGTCGCGGTGGCCGGCGCATTGGTCTGCGAGACGCAGGCAACGGTGATCAGCAATGGAACATGGACAAGCGTCACCCGAAACGTCCGGCTTAACGCCATATGCTGCTGCCTCCCTACGCGTCAATCCAGCCGCGATGCGTGGCCAAGATCACCCGCGCCGGCCGCGATGGTGCGGGCAAGCATGGCCGAAAGATGGCCGCAGGCTTCCAAGGCGCCGGATATTAACCATGTTTGCCGAGATCTGGCTGCCAGCAGGCCTGGCCTCTTAACAAAGGTTAATAAAAGGTTAATTTATGATTCGAGGAAGACTCGCCTCTGACAAATGGGGGACGCCATGCATCCGAATTCAGGCAGATCGCGCCTTACGGCGCTCATCCTGGTGGCGGTGGCCATCGGCCTCGCAGCACCGGCACTCGCCGGGACGCGCGACCGGGTCTACGCCGATTCTTTTGGCAATCTTGTCATCGAAAGCGCCGCCGGCTACAAGCGCATCCTCGTTGGCGAGGGCAGCCTGGCCAAGGAACTGTCGGACTACACCGGCGCCGGCCAGCCCAAAATCTATGAAAACGACGCGGATGACGTCAGCAGCCGCGACTGCTACAGGCCGCCGGTTTTCGTGAAGGGCCGCAGTTATATGTATGGGCTTTCCGACGGCGAGATGCCGGAACTCAGCCCCTGCCGCTGATCTTCGGCCCGGCGTTGGCAACAGCCGTCTGCCGGGTGGCGATTGATCCTATCGAGATGCGCACGCAATCGCGTCCGCTGCCCTTCGCCTGATAGAGCGCTTCGTCGGCGCGCCGCAGCAGGTCGGAAAACCCTTCGGCCGGGTGAAGCTCGGCAACGCCGAAGCTGGCGGTGCAACGATGGTCCGCCGGCAGACAGTCGATCGGCAAGGCCCCGAAAGCGCTGCGCGTCCCTTCGGCGAAGAGCCGCGCGGCGGCGAGGTTGGTTCCCGGCAGGATGATGGCGAATTCCTCACCACCAATGCGACCGAGCCGAAACTGTCGTTGATGCTCTTGAAATGATCGAGGTCGGCGATGACCAGGGCGACCGGAATACCCTTGCGCACGGCGTCACGCATCGCCAGCTCGGCATGACGTTCGAAGCCGCCGCGGTTGAGCAACCTCGATAGCGTGTCCGTCTCCGACTTCGACGTCGCCTCGGCGAGCACGTCGCGGACCAGGATGACCAGAATGAGAAGCGCGATTGTCAGGCCGAACACCGTGCCGAGCGATTGCGACACCAGAGCGTAGTTGCTCTGCAGATAGGCCTGCGGATTGACACCCCAGCCGCCCATTGCATGGGCGATGAACGGCTTGCTCACGAATTGCAGGGCGCTGGCCGTCAGAACGGCCATCAACGCATGGTCGAGCCAGTCGCGTCTTTGCCTGGACGACCAGACGATGCCAATGCCGACGAACTGCATGGCCGCATAGGGAAGCTGGTAGGCCATCATGCGGGCAAGCGACTGGCGCGGCAGGTCCTGTACGAAATACACGGCCACGGTGGCGACAAAAAGGAAGACGAGCATCGGCGCCCAGCGCGGCGCCACGCCGTATTTATGGGCAAGCCCGCCATTGAAGGCGATGGTGGCGCCCAGGAAAACGGCGAAACCCGCGACGACTGCCGGTCGCGCATTGTCGAAGATCGGAATGCTGAACTCGATGGCGAAATAGGCCATCCCGAGCAGATAACCGAAGACCAGCCAGCGCGCCGGCGCGCGCGCAACATCGTTGAACGAGATGGTCATGAAGGCAGCCGCCAACAGCCCAGCGACGAGCAAGTTGATTGCAAGGATGAACTCTGCGCCGCCGCCCATGTGGTTTTTCGCACTCCCTGCGCCAGCAAATCATGAACGGGCGAAAAAGACGTTAACGTCGGCCTGGAGCGGGATGATCAGCGGCTTTGAGCGGTTCCACAACGAGCACCGTTTCCGACCGTTCATGGGATAGCTGCACGCTGTCGCGGCCGTTCCTCTTGGCTTTGTAAAGCGCCTCGTCGGCGCGGCGCATCAGCGGCTCCAGCCCTTCCTCGCCGGTACGGGCCGCCACGCCGAAGCTCGCCGTCACTCTTGTAC
>NZ_RZSX01001260.1:0-1294 GCF_004023105.1 Mesorhizobium sp. M5C.F.Ca.IN.020.32.2.1
GAATTGCTGGATTTCCACGGCGTGAGGACACTGATCCGCACCGGTACCTGTGGTGCCCTAACTGCCGCGGTTAAACTGCGCAGCCTGGTGATCTCGCAGTCGGTGCGCGGTGAAAGTGCCGAGAGCGGCCAGGTTTTTGGGCTCTATGGTGCTGATGCTCGCCCCGATCCGGCGCTATTTTCCCGAGCCTTGGCCCGAGCTGCCGGAATCGGCATCGAACATCAGGCTGGGCTGACCATCTGCAGCGATATATTCTATCATCCTCAGGGGCGCGATCGCTTCGCCGAAGCGCAGGCCCACGGCGCGCTGGCCGTGGATATGGAGACCAGTGCGCTCTATCGCATCGCGGCGCATTTCGGCGCCCGGGCGCTGTCGATCCTGACTGTCGTCGACAATGTGGTGACCGGCGAGCAAACCGATTATTCCGAACGCCAGGCGCTTTTCACCGATATGACCCGCCTTGCACTCGATGTTGCGAGCGAAAGTTAAGCTGCTTGCCGCTTCGGAGCCGTGTGTTCTTCGATGCCCGGCCGATGGCCGCGCAGATAGAGGGCACAGGTCGTGCGCAACATCGAGGCGAAGTTCGGAATCTGGCCATTGATCTCTATGGCCTCGTCATAAAGCTTCGAGATGAATTTCGGCGTCGTTAAGCCTTGACTGTCGGCGATCTCGTCGAGCAATGCCCAGAACGTCGCCTCGAGCTGGATACTCGTCGAGTGCCCATCGATGCGGATCGATCGATTGATCTGCCGGTAGCCCTCCGGATCCTGCCCGGCAAAAACCCTGCACATCGTTACCTCCCGTTCTTAGTGGTCTTGGCCATTCTTGTTGATTTTAGGCGCAATCTGCAGCGATTCGCGCCTTTGAGCAGTGCCTATTGCGGCCAATTATCTTCAGCCGGAAAGCGGAAAACAGCAATCGGACTTTCGTCCTTAGGCGGTTTGCCACCCCGTCCTTAGATTAGCGCGTGGTAATCGGCTGCCACCACCTTTGCCGCAACCCGCGCATAATCACGCCGACGCGCACAAGGCGCTGCTGCGACGGAGTGTCATTTGGCGAAGACGATCCACACCATGATCCGGGTTCTGGACGAGGCCCGGTCCATCGACTTCTACCGGAAAGCTTTTGGGCTGGACGTCGCTGAACGGCTCGATTTCGAAACCTTCAGCTCGTCTATCTGAGCAATGTCGAGGCGGGGTTCGAAGTCGAGCTCACCGTCAACAAGGGCCGCCAGGAGCCTTATGCGCTCGGCGACGGGTACGGCCATCTCGCGGTTTCGGTCGCAGATCTGGAC
>NZ_RZSX01001261.1:0-1290 GCF_004023105.1 Mesorhizobium sp. M5C.F.Ca.IN.020.32.2.1
GTTTTGGAATGCCCCGGAAGGGTGTCGTCACGTATCTCGGCGTGGATCCCATGTGGTTTCAGCCAATCCATGGGAATTTTGAACACCCGCAACTTGCAGCTGTACCACAAGCTGCAAGCGTCATTTGCGCAGTCGGACGTATCGAGCCTCGGAAGGGCCAGTTGGAAACTGTCCGGGCTATCGCGAGCGCGCGCGATGAATACGGATTAGACAATCCGATCTTTGTGATGGCTGGACGGGCCGAAGATCAGGCCTATGCCTCAAAGATATTGGATGAAGCGGCACGAGCTCGTGTTCCAGTGATCGCTACCGGTAGGCTGTCCGACGACGACTTAAAGCGCTTATACCGCCGTGCGGCGTGCCACACATTGTTCGCACGAGAGCTACAGGGAAAGATCGAGGGCTTCGGGCTAGTGTTGGTTGAGGCCGGTGCGCAAGGATGTCCTTCGATAGCGACGGCCGTCGGCGGCATACCCGAGGTCATGGGCTCCACTGGTGTGCTGGTGCCCCCGGAGGACGTGAACGCGATGGCCCGCGCGATAGCAACCTATGTGGCCAATGCAGAACTGCGTGAGCGCGACGGTGCTCTTGCCAAATCACGGGCACGCACCTTCGACTGGGCAACCTGTGCAGGCGCGACGTTTCCGGAGCTGAATGGGCTGAGCCCGACGCCAAAGTAGCTGCTCAGCTTTTCCGGAGTCGGGAACCAAGGAATATCGCCAAACGATGAAAGGATTGTTGAAGCAACCACGGAAGTCCGCCCGGTAGCGTCATCAACCGGAGAGCTCGTGATCCTTGAGCGATTGTTTGGCGAGAGTTTTATCAAGCTCGGCGAGCTGCACCGATACACGTTCGAGCTCGTTGACGCCTTTGTTAACAATGCCGCCGAGCGCGCTCCTTGCGGTATCGCTCTGGGGCGTACAGATCGAATATACTGGCATGGATGATGCGTTCTTGGCCCGCTCCGGGGACGGGACGCAGCGATCGATGCTGCATCGACAACGTGGCTTCAACGCCGTTGGCTTGCAGAACGCGGTGGAATCGAAACCCGGCGAGTGCTGCCGCCTTCATCGCGCGAACCGGGAAGCAAAACCGGATAGTAGGTCGTTTGCGCATCGGAGAGCTCTGATTTCGCCTCCGTTATGGTCCTGCCGTCGCGGTACAGAATAATCGCTACGGAAGGATTCCAGGGCTGCCGCCTGAGATGCTCGAACTCTCGCCATTCCGCCAGCATCTTTAAGAGCTGTCAGCAAAGTCTTTGCGCAAGGCGCGGTAGAACAATAGCTTGGG
>NZ_RZSX01001262.1:0-1290 GCF_004023105.1 Mesorhizobium sp. M5C.F.Ca.IN.020.32.2.1
CTGGTGGGTGCATGGCCCCTTTGCTGTGCTACTGCTCGCCGTGTCGATTCTTTTTCAAAGTCAACGCAACCTCGCATTCGACAGCTTTCTGGTTGGGCTCTTTGCTTTCCCGCCTCTTTGCCGGGACATACCGAACCAGCTGCTTCTGTTCCGCATAGGGATCTTCTGGTTCTCAGCCTTCGCGATCATCGCCGCCATCATTTATGCCGCCGGCGATCGAGCGCAGCCCGCCCTACCCGTCGACAATCTCCATGTCGATCGGGCGACACTGGCAGTCACCATCGAGAGGACCACCTGACATGAAAAACCTGCTTTATGCGGCAGCCGGCCTAGCAGCCGTCGCTATCCTGCCTGCTACCGTCGCCAAGGCTCAAGATGCCTCCTGGGGTTGCCAAGTACTGCTCTGTGCTGCCTCGCAAAGTCCGTCCTGGCATGGCGTCTCCTACTGCGTTCCGCCAATGACGAAACTCATTCGCGCCATGGCGAAGCCAGGCTTTTCTTGGCCGATTTGCCACGAAGCAAAGGCTGGAGAACCTGGCCGCCAAGAGTACGCAGATTGCCCGGAAGGCTCGAAGGTCGGCTATAGCGAGCGGGGCAAGGAAGGCAATCGCCGCGTCCCCGATCAGTGCGTCAAGACCGTGAATGTCTGCAAATCGAGGTTTACCAGCCAGGCCGACAAAAATGGCCTCACTATTCCCGTTCGTCGCGCTGGTCGTGACAGCGACAACGGAAGCGATAGCTGCACTAAAGAAATTTCGTCAATGCGTCCCCGCCGCGCCGATCCCTGGTATTTCGACATCCCGAACGACCAAGGCGTAAAACAACGCCACTGGTTCAATTTGAATCTTTAGGTGAGGACTCCAGCGTGAACCAAAATGCACTTCTCGCGATTGCCGCCACCGTTGGCTTGTTAGCCGGCGCTGGCGGCACATGGCTTGCGATGCCCGGCGTCGAAGCACAGGCACTTTCTAAGGCCGAACTCACAGCGGCTATATCTGCCGATCCTTCTCTGTGCCCTGTTCCGCAAGCCCCGATCGTCGAAGCGCCGACGGAGGATGAAGCTCTTGCCGCCTTCCGGAAGGCACAGGAAGCTTCGCCGCTCGTTTGGGACCGCAACAACATGCCCGAGATCTCGCTTGCTCTCGGCCAGTGCGACAAGAACAGCAGCGGCCCCGGAGTATCGTGCATGACATCAATCAAGATGTCACCACAGGCACAGCCCCTGGATCGCGTCGTCGGGTTTGCCAAAGGCGCATCCGGAGAATGGATCGCTACCATCAACTAGCCGAC
>NZ_RZSX01001263.1:0-1285 GCF_004023105.1 Mesorhizobium sp. M5C.F.Ca.IN.020.32.2.1
GGCTCGCGCGTCGTATAGTCGCCGCCCCGCGGATCGAACAGGCAAAGTGCCATATACTGGTTGACGGGGATCGGCCCCGCCGCACCGATCAGCTCGACGATGCGGGCTTTCAGTCGGGTCATACCGGCTGTGGCTGTGTAACCGGCTTTGCCGTCGCCATCGCCCAGATGCCGGCCAGCAGCATCGGCAGCGACAGCACCATGCCCATCGTCAGCCAGCCAGTGCCGAGGAGGTAGCCGAGCTGCTGATCGGGCTCGCGGAAGAATTCGACGAAAATGCGCGAGAGACCGTAGCCGGCGATGAAGGCGCCGCCGACGAAGCGCGGTGTCTTCAGCTTGAGCCTGGAATGGGTGAGGAAGCGCAGGACCAGAAACAGCACCAGGCCTTCGAGGAGCGCCTCGTAGACCTGGCTCGGATGGCGCGCGAATGGCCCGCCATTGGGGAATTCGACCGCCCATGGCACGTCGGTTGGCCTGCCCCAGAGTTCGGAGTTGATGAAATTCGCCATGCGGACGAGGCCAAGGCCGACCGGCACGCCGGCCGCCACCATGTCGAACAGCGACCATGTGCGGATACCGCGCGACCAGGAAAACAGCGTCATGGCGAGAATGACGCCGAGCAGCCCGCCGTGGAACGACATGCCGCCCTGCCAGACGGCAAGGATATCGAGCGGATGGGCGATGTAACGTGGCAGGTCGTAGAACAGCACGTAGCCGACACGCCCGCCAAGCACCACGCCGATGGCCGCCCACATGATGAAGTCGTCGAGATCCTCGGGCTTCATGGGCACGGTGCCGCCGGGCCAGAGGCTTGCATTGGTGACGAGCCGCTTGGCATACCACCAGGCAAAGAGAATGCCGACGATGTAGCCGACGCCATACCAATGCACCGCCAGCGGCCCGATCTTGACGATGACCGGGTCGATATTGGGAAAGGGCAGGGCGGCCAACGGCAGCATAAAATATTCGCTCAACAGGGTCTCCCGGTTGCGATCATGTTCGGGCGCGGACCATGCGGCAGGGTTTTGGCGGGGTCAAGGCGACGTGGATGCTTGCATTCCGCGTCGCGCGCCACTACGTCAAATCGAGCAAGCGAGGATTTGCCATGTCGACCGGACCGAATCGCATTCTCGATGAATTCGCCAAGCTGATGACCGACGCTGCGGGTGCCGCGCAAGGCGTGCGCCGCGAAGTGGAAACCGCCTTCAAGGGGCAGGCCGAGCGCGTTCTCAACTCAATGGACCTGGTGCAGCGCGAAGAATTCGAGGCCGCCCGCGATATGGCGG
>NZ_RZSX01001264.1:0-1284 GCF_004023105.1 Mesorhizobium sp. M5C.F.Ca.IN.020.32.2.1
GAATGCGGCCGTTAGTCTTCCAGATCTCCGACTATGGTGATTGTGGTACAGGCACGCTGTGCCGAAAAAACCAGGAGGATTGTCGCCATGTCGACGTTCAGACCGAAATACATCACCTTCGACTGCTACGGTACGCTCACCAATTTCGATATGGCCGGCGCGGCGCGGCGCGTCTACGGCGAGCGCCTCTCCCCAGAGGCAATGGCCGGCTTCGTCGAGGCTTTTAGAGGCTATCGCCTTGACGAGGTGCTGGGGCCATGGAAACCCTTCCTCGAGGTGGTGCAGAATTCCATCGAACGCAGCTGCAAGCGCATCGGTATCCAGTTCAAACCCGAAGACGCCCAACGCATCTATGACGAAGTGCCGACCTGGGGTCCGCACCCCGACGTCCCGGCGGGACTCGCCAAGGTCGCCAAGGAAATCCCACTGGTGATCCTGTCAAACTCCATGAACAGTCTGATCATGTCGAATGTGGAAAAGCTCGGCGCGCCCTTTCACACCGTCATCACCGCCGAACAGGTTGGCGCCTATAAGCCGCTGATGAAGGGCTTTGAATACATGCTCGACAAGCTCGGCTGCGGCCCGCAGGACATCACTCATGTGTCGTCCTCCTTCCGCTACGATTTGATGACCGCCTACGATCTCGGCATCAAGAGCAAGGTCTGGGTGAACCGCGGCCACGAGCCTGCAAACCCCTTCTACGAATATACCGAGATCAAGGATATCGGCGGGCTGGCCGCCGCGGTCGGCCTTGAGCCCGTTCGGGAAGTTGCTTGAGGCTGGCGGGCCTCCGGCAATCGCGGCATCCGAAGTATCGAGATGAGCAAGGGGCGGTTCGACCGCCCCTTTCTGATTGCCGGCCGGTCGGGCAACCAATCTCCAACGCTGGCGATTGGCATAAGCCACCACGACTTCGTCATCCTAGGGCGAAGCAAGGAGCGAAGCGACGCGGCGCAGACCCTAGGATCGATGCCGTTACGCCACCCGAAGCATGCAACGGCTCAGAACGGTGCTTGCATGCGCAACGGTGTTCGTTACCCTTCCGCAAACTATGCCACCAGAAGCGCGGCACGATCTACATCGGCGTCACCAACGACCTCGGCCGCCGCATGCCGGAGCACAAATCGGGCAACGGCTCGCGCTTCACCAGCCGCTACTGTTCCGGTCCGCAGGAGCACTGCCGCGAGGTAACGGCATGGATCCCAGGGTCTGCGCCGCGTCGCTTCGCTCCTTGCTTCGCCCTGGGATGACGAAGTGGAGGGATGCTTCGGCTAATCCCGGAGG
>NZ_RZSX01001265.1:0-1282 GCF_004023105.1 Mesorhizobium sp. M5C.F.Ca.IN.020.32.2.1
CGCGGAACATAAATCATAGCCCCGAGTTATGAGCATGTGGCGTAGCGTAGGCAGAAGAGAAGTCTATTACTGAAAGAACAGCCCAGCAGAAATACAATAAAAAAATAACGCTGAAAGTTGGAAGCGAAAATGCTGTGTTTTCTGACGCCACCAATAAAAGCATATATGTAAATACAAGCGCCACATCGATCGCGAATCTCCACCGATTGATAAGTGGCTTTTTGCTTATCGAGCTGAGGTAGCCATCCCAGCTGAGTACCGTTGCATACAATGCGATGAGGACGATTGCTATTTGTTCAAACTCTGCCAGGTTAGGTGGTCTTGCTTCCTGAATCCAGTTTGCTCCCACCATTGTTGACCCGACGCCAATACTGATGGCCACTGCAAAGAGTCGCTTAACAAGATCTGCTCTGTTCGCAGCCCTTTCATCAAGAAGATGCGTCATTTTTGATCCCCCCAAGGTCACAGCGGAAAAAAAACTGATTCACGCCGCCGCTTTGCTCTTTCTACATGGAAAGTCAAAATTGTCGAAGGTGCTGCGTTTAAGGCTCCCTTAAGGCCACTAGTGACTGCGCCTCGCCACGGGTTCGACCTCAGCTTGCGAGGCGGCCAGGACCACACCGGCGACGTCCGGCGGCAGGTTGTCGCCCTTGTCCAGCAGGCGCAGGCCTTCGTTGATCAAGTGCTCGACGAGCCGGTATGGATAGGTCTCGTCGGGATACAAGGCCTCGATCACGGCCTTCAGTGCGCCGTCGCCGTCGAAGCTGCCTACATTCCACTTGGTACCAGCGCCGTCGGCCGTGCCGCGTGACACCCCCTGGTCGATAGCATGCGCCATAGCGAACTTGGCCGCATCGATGTCCGTGTTGAAACGTCCCGCCGAAGCCAGGGCTGTGAGCACGCGCTCGTTGCCGGCCGTTACGCCGATGGTCTTTTTGTCGGTCTTTTCCAACGCCATGGATCCGCCTCCTACCGGCTGACGATGCGCGTGTGCCGCGCGGTTTCACGGTTCAAGGTCCATTCGGCCTTGAGCCGCTCCTTCAGAGAGTCGCGGGCCATAGCTACCGGCAGTTCGTCCTCATAGACGAGAAGCACGACCTGATCGGCCATATCGGGCAGCGCGGCCACGATGCGGTTGCGGTGCGCGCCATCGAGACGCCCGAACGGAGAATCGATGAAGATTGGGCGGCGCAGCGGAGCGTTGTGGTGCAAGGCTGCCAGAAGTGAAAGAGCGACGACGTGTTCAGCGCCGGCCGAACGGATGGGAACGAGCGTTCCATCC
>NZ_RZSX01001266.1:0-1280 GCF_004023105.1 Mesorhizobium sp. M5C.F.Ca.IN.020.32.2.1
GTTCGACGGCATGGGTTATCCGTCCGCCCCGCTTTCCTTTCCGGCCGATGTGCCGACGCAGGCGGCGCTGATCGCCGGTCCGATTATCGATCTCAATGTTATGACGCGGCGCGGACGGATAACCCATGCCGTCGAACGCGTGATGATTTCGACCTCGACGGATATCCACTCGCTGGCCGATGTGACTCTCATCCTGTGTTTTGACGGCGAGATCACGGTGGCCGGCGCGGCGCCTGTCCGCATCGGACCGCGCGATACGCTGTTGCTCGGGCCGGACGCCTTGAAGTGGTGCCTGGAGCCTGCGCGACCGGCGACGCTGTTCGTGATCCGCATCGATCGCGTTGCTGCAAACGATTAACGCCTGTTTCGAAACATGATCACAGCACCGGCGAAATATGCCGTAAGCTCAAGCCCAGATCACGAAAAAGCCCAAATCCTTCCGTCGATCAAGTCCCGGCGGGAGGGAGAGGTGGTTCGTCTGTAAGTTGTGGTGCGAAAACAAACTTTCGGCCCTTGTTTCGATGCAACCAATTGCATTTCATTCGGTTTTAGGGACATTGCCGTGGCGGTGACGCCGCTAACGCGTCCCCCATACGGAATTTTCAATGAATATCCAAACAGACCCCACCCAAATGGAAAAGTCGAGCGCGAGCTTCCCGGCCATCACGGAAGAGCCGATACGCTCCAATTTCCTGCCGGAAGAGCGCCTGCGCACGCTGGGTACAAGCCTCGCCAAGGGCGACGTCAAGGATCTGTTCGGCCTGGGGCCGTTCGATTTCCAGCCACGCATTCGCGACAGTGCCAGGAAGGTCCTCGAAGTCTACCGCTCGACCAATGCCGCGCAGGCTAGAGGCGAGACGATTACGCCGGCGGCGCAATGGCTGCTCGACAACAACTATCTGGTCGAGGAAACCATCTTCCAGGTCAAGCGCGACCTGCCGCACCGTTTCTATCGGGAGTTGCCGACCCTGAAGCTGCGCGACGGCGCCAGCGTGCCGCGCGCGCTTGCGCTGGCCTGGACCTATGTCGCGCATTCGGACAGTTCCGTCTCGGCCGCCATGTTCAAGGCGATCGTCGAAGGCTTTCAGGCCGTCGAGCCACTGAAGATCGGCGAACTCTGGGCGCTGCCGTCGCTGCTGCGCTTCGTTCTGATCGAAAATCTTCGCCGGATCGCGGTCCGGGTCAATCGTACCCGGCAGATGCGCCAGATTGCCAACGAGGTTGCCGACCGCGTGCTGGCGGTCGACGACAGCGCCGACCGTCAGGCGATCCTGTCGAAT
>NZ_RZSX01001267.1:0-1277 GCF_004023105.1 Mesorhizobium sp. M5C.F.Ca.IN.020.32.2.1
GCTGGTGAGACACAACATGGCAATACGACCGATCAGCCCCGGGGATCATGACCGCATCGCCAAAGCGATCCGCGCCGCCGAATCAAAGACCGACGGCGAAATCTACTGCGTCGTGGCCTATGCCAGCGACGGCTATTTCTTTCCGGCGGCCTTTATGGCGACGCTGGCCATGCTCGTCGTCAGCCTCGCCGTCAGCTACGGGCTGGAAGCATGGTGGCTGTCGATCCGCGTGCCGCATTTCGTCATCGCGCAGCTTCTGGCGATGGTCTCGGTGCTTGTCCTGTTGTGCGCGGTGCCCGGCTTGCGCATCTACCTGGTGCCGAGGCGGCTGCGCTACCAAGCCGCGCATGCCAATGCGATAAAGCAGTTCCTCGCCCGCAACGTCCACCGCACCACGGCGCGCACCGGCGTGCTGGTGTTCGTTTCGATTGCCGAGCACTACGCCGAAGTGATCGCCGACAGCGGCATCGACAGCCGTGTCGGCCAGGATGTCTGGGACAGCGTCGTCCGCGACCTTACCGCGCATGCCGGCGACGATCGTCTCGCCGACGGCTTCATCAGGGCAATCGAAGCGACGGGCGCGGTGCTGGCCGAGCATTTCCCGGTTTCTACCGGCGACAGCAACGAGCTGGACGACCATCTGGTCGAGATCTAAGAGCCTGCCTGCATACGCTACTCTGCCGGACGCCTGACGCGATTTTCTGCGCTTCCGATGCTCACGGACTCAGCGCATGACCCCGGAAACCGAGATCGGTTTCTGGAAAAGGATCATGCGCAATTGAAAGCGTTAGAGCGTCCTATGCGCGTCCAATTGGACGCGCGGCGCTCTAATGTCCGCTGCGCTTCGGTTCTCGAAAACCGCGGCATTCGCCTCGGCAGAGCGCGTTTTCAGACAGGCTCTTTCATGTCGCAGGCACGTCTGTCGTCTATGCGAAAGCTTGGGAGCCGGTGACCGGACTCTTGCAATCGGGCGATGCGGGTTTATGGTTAACCAATCATGAAGACGTTGAGTATCGACATCAGGAAGGCCGAGCCGCGCGACGCAAGCGCCATCGCCGACGTGCATCTGCTGGCCTGGCGCGGCGCCTACTCCGGCATCATCCCGCATCGCACCCTGACATCGATGATCAACCGCCGCGGCGCCGGCTGGTGGGCGAACGCCATCCGCCGTGCCGCCACCGTTCTGGTCGTCGAGATCGGCGGCAAGGTCGCCGGCTACGCCACGATCGGCAAGAACCGCGCCCGCGAGCTCAAGCAGCAGGGCGAGATTTACGAAC
>NZ_RZSX01001268.1:0-1276 GCF_004023105.1 Mesorhizobium sp. M5C.F.Ca.IN.020.32.2.1
TAATTCGCTCGTAAACCGTGCTGGTCCGTGCGATGATCTTTTTTGCAATGCAGCAACAGCCCGTGCCTTCGCCGGGTGATGATCCGGCAGGCCGGTCAGGACGACAATGCGAATCCATATCGGCGGCGAGATGAGCTTCGATTTTCCGCAGGAAACGCCGCTGATCGCGATGCTCAACGTCCACTATTCCCGCGCGTCGGATCTCGAATGGCCGGACTTCCTGACCTCGAACCCACAGGTGCCGATCGAGCGCTACCGGGACAGTTTCGGCAACTGGTGAAACCGTCTTGTCGCCCCGCCGGGTCGCTTCAGCATCGGCACGGACGCGGTGATCCGCGATACCGGCACTTTCGAGATGGGCGATCTGATGGCTTGGCAGAACGAGGTGCGCGACCTGCCGTCCGACACGCTGCTGTTCCTGCTGCCCAGCCGCTATTGCGATAGCGACGTGCTGGCGAACGAAGCGTGGCGGCTGTTCGGCCACACGCCGCTCGGCATTCCACGCGTGCAGGCGGTCTGCGACTTCGTCCACAACCACATCATCTTTAATTATGGCAATGCGCGGCCGACGCGCACGGCGGCCTATCGCGAGCAGAGCGGGGTCTGCCGCGACTTCGCCCCTCTCGCCGTCGCCTTCTGCCGCGCCTTGAACATCCCAACGCGCTACTGCACCGGCTACATCAGCGACATCGGCCTGCCGAACCGTGGTCGGACATGGACTTCGCCGCCTGGATGGAGGTCGATCTCGGCGGCCGCTGGCATGCCTTCGATCCGCGCAACAACGCGCCGCGCATCGGCCGCATCCTGATCGCCTCCGGCCGCGATGCAGCCGATGTGCCGCTGACCTATATTTTCGGGCCCGGCACGCTGGCCGGTTTCAAGGTCTGGACGAACGATCGTCGACTAGGCCGTGTGGACGTTACCGCAACCACAAGACAATAGCAGCGAGAGTGACAACGGCGCGGTAATTGCGGGCGGGATTTTCGAAGCGGGTTGCGACCCGGCGGAACTGCCTGAGTTTGGAGAAGCAGCACTCAATGTGCTCTGTAAATCCACACGGCATGGAGATCACTTCATTGAAGTCTCAAATGCGGTCAGACGTTCAAAAACCTAAGAAGCGGCGGGCTTGCTTCGGATGGTTAAGGCCAGGAGCGCCTCCGAAAGTCGTTTCTTCGCCCGCTCGACCCCGTTCTCGTCGATTGCCTCAACATCGAGGAACAAGTCGCGGCCAGTCGCGTGCTCGCTGATGACCTGAGGGCGCTGGGCCAGTTCACCC
>NZ_RZSX01001269.1:0-1274 GCF_004023105.1 Mesorhizobium sp. M5C.F.Ca.IN.020.32.2.1
GGGGTCCCTCGTCATTTCGGGGAGGCGGTACAGCGCAAGGCCGCGCATCTCGAACGCATGCTTGGCCTGCTCAAGATCATGGTCGGGGACGCGAAGGCCCGCCGCGCGACCGCCCCGGAATGGTTGGCCAAGTCCGAATGGGCGATCGCGCTGGGCGAGGCCATTCTTGATAGCGCGCGTGGCCCCGATGAGCCCGCGGCCGACGGAGGTGATCCCGATGCCCGAGATCATTGAAACCACCGTCTATCGCCTCGACGAGCTGTCCGAGGCGGCCAAGGAAAGGGCGCGCGCCTGGTATCGGGAGGGCGCCTTCGATCACGACTGGTTCGAATTCGTCTATGACGATTTCGAGCGCATCTGTGAAATCCTCGGCGTCGAACTGAATACCAGAGCCGTCCGCCTCATGGGCGGCGGCACGAGGCAGAAGCCGTGCATCTGGTTTTCAGGGTTCTGGAGCCAGGGCGACGGCGCCTGCTTCGAGGGCCGTTACGGTCATGCCAAGAGAGCACCAGCCAGAATTCGCGAACATGCGCCGAGGGACGGCGAACTGCACAGGATTGCTGACGCGCTGCAGGCGATCCAGCGCCGCAACTTCTACCAGCTCCACGCCGCCATCTCCCATCGCGACCGCTACTACCACGAATACACCATGGCGATCGCGGTCGAGCGCGACAGTCCGGTCTATCAGGACATGACCGCGGATGCGGAGGAGGCCGTCACGGAGGCGCTGCGCGACCTCGCCCGCTGGCTCTATCGCCAGATCGAGCGCGAATACGAGTATCTGACCTCGGACGCGCTGGTCGACGAGGCGATCATAGCCAACGCATACACCTTTACCGCGAGCGGCCACCGGTTCGGCTAGGTGCCGTTCGCCCCGTGAGCGATGCCTGACGCACCCTGCCGGACAGATCGTTGCCTTGATCCGTTGCCTCCGCAGGTCTGGACGCGGCGTCCCCGCTGTCAACGGGCAAGCCGTTCCCCCATCGCAAGCGATGGGGGACATCGGGCCCTGGCCTGCGTCCACCCCGCGCGCCATCGCAACGGAATCAGGAGGCGATAGCCATGTGCAGGGTTCTCAACAAGCATCACGCGGGCGCGCCAGCCGGCGCGGTCTATATCGGGCGCGGCAGCAAGTGGGGCAATCCGTTCCGGATCGGCCAAGACGGCGACCGCGCCGCCGTCATCGCGAAGCACGAGCGCTGGCTCGCCGGCCAGCACCATCTCCTGCGCGCGCTCGACGAGTTGCGCGGCAAGAACCTGGCGTGCTTCTGCGC
>NZ_RZSX01000126.1:0-10052 GCF_004023105.1 Mesorhizobium sp. M5C.F.Ca.IN.020.32.2.1
GTCGCTACGCAACGTCATCGAGTTCACCAAAGGCCTGGCCAAGGTGGTGTTGCTGGCCAGCCTCTTCACATTCCTTTTGGTCGCGTGGCTGCAGCCGCTCTTCGATGCTCCGGGATGCGCTCCGTCATGCCTAGAGCCAATTGTCAAAGCGGTGCTGACACCACTTGGAATTGCCGCCGCCCTGGCCTTTGTCGTTATCGGCGTGATCGATGTCCCGATTCAGCGCTGGCTGTTCCTGCGCGACATGCGCATGACGACAACCGAATACAAGCGCGAACACAAGGATCTCGAAGGAGACCCCTTGATCCGGCATGAACAGCAGCGACAGCGGCGTGAGGCCGTGATGCAACCTGCGAGGCTGGGCGTAAAAAACGCGGTCATCGTCTTCGCGTCTGGCCACCGCGCAGTGGCGTTGCGTTACGTCAAGGGTGAAACGCCGGTGCCGACGGTCGTCGGCAAGGGCCAGGGCCGAGCGGCCGACGAGATGATGGCTCAAGCACGCAAGGCAGGTATTCCCGTGGTCGAGGATGCGGCCGTCGCCAGCCCACTCTTCGAAAATGCAAACACCGGATCTTACATCGGTCAGGAGATGTTCTCACCGGTCGTGCGCCATCTCGTCCGGCTCGGGCTCACTTGAGGCATGGTCGAACCGACCTTGCCGCGCAATACCTGAGCAGCGCGGCAAGGTCAGCAGCGACCTATTTAGCTGAACCCAATAGGACGTCGATATCGACCGCGTCTGCCATCGCCTTGTATCCCGCGTCGTTGGGATGAAGGTTATCGCCGCAGTCGTATTCGTCGCGCAGATATCCCGGTTTGGCCGGGTCTTCCATCACCTTGTCGAAGTCGATCACGCCATCGAAGCCGCCACCGGCGCGTATCCATTCGTTCACAGCGACGCGTATCTTTTCCTTCTCGGGTGTGTAGTAACCCTCGGTGGGAAGTCCTTTGAAGGTGTCGGCGAAGGGGGTCAACGTCGCGCCTACAATGCGTATGCCATGGGCATGCGCGCGGTCGATGAGCTGTTTGTATCCGCTGATGATGTCTTCGGCGGTCGGTTCCTTGTCGTCCGGCGTGATTGCATTTTCGCCGGGCCAGCCGATATCGTTGATGCCCATCATTACGACGACGCTCGAGACTTTGGGATGGCTCAGTATATCAGAATCGAAACGCGCCAGAGCATTGACGCCCATACCGTCGGTCAACACGCGATTGCCCGAAAAAGCTTCGTTAACCACCGCGATCTTGCGGCCGGTCTCCTGCAATCGCTTGGCGACAAGGTCTGGCCAGCGATTGTTGGCGTCGGGGGTCGAGCAATTCCCATCCGTGATGGAATCCCCGAAAAACACGATCGCCTGGGATTCCGGCGCGGCGTCAACCCATATATCGCTCAGAAAAAGGCGTGATTTGAGTGTGCTGTCAGCCTTGAACGTCGCGTCGTTTGTGAAATTTCCCGGGCCGGAGATGTAGGCGGTTTGCACACCATCCCAATGCACCGACGACAGCGCTGTCTTCTTCGGCAGGAAGATGCTGACCGAGATTTCGGAAAGCGCTTCTGCCGGAAGGGCGACGGGGTCGCTGAGGATCGGGGCTCCCGGCGGAACGACCACAGAACTCTTGCCGCCCCAGGTCAGGGGCTTCAGGGTCGCCTGATCGACGTCGCCGTCCTTGCCTGCTATTCCGACGCTGCCGGCACCGATGGTCAGTGGCTTAGCGCCGAAAGCATTCGATAGGACGACCCGGACGGTATTGCCGCCGACGCTGATGCGGGCAACTTGGCGGACGGTCTGATTCTCCAGCACTTCCGGCACTCCGAAAGGCGCAGGGAGATCATCCGACCAGCGCGGAGCAGGTGTGGCAGCCCAAGTGGTGATCCAGGCCCCCTTTTCCGCGCCTTGTGCCCCGAAACCAGCGGTCGCGGAGCCGGCCGCCACAGCTGCACATATCAGGGTAATCTGACGCAGACGCCGTTTCCTCCCTGCTGCGGGAGAAAGCGCCGATGACACCTTACCCGCAAAATTGAAACACCTGGTGAGCCGCATTTTCATCCTCCTCGAGACATGCTGGTACTGCCGCCGCCGCCCATATTATGATGGGCTGCACAGGGAATGAAATTGAACTTCCGTTGCGATCTTGGACCAGCACCAGGGGCAAGATGTCCGACTGTGCAGAGGGATGCCGCCCGCCTGTTTCGGCGAGCGGCGGACTGGAGCAGGCCGTTCGACCGTGACGCGGTCCTATATCAAAGGTCATCGCTGCGTTCGAGTGAAGCCCCCCAGAACCAGACTTGGCGTGCTGAAGGCGTCAGCTTTGCCCCAAAAGTGCAGGCGCTAACTCTTGCCATTCCTCATCAAGCGTCAAGGTCGACGGCGCGGCGTCGCAGCGACGATACCAATATTCCGCATTCGATTGATCGCCTTCCTTGCGATGGAGGTAGGCATGCACGCGCATTCCCGCCGTATCGTCGCGCGCCTGCGCGCGCTCGTGCGCCCTATCCCAATCGCCCTTTGCATCCCACCACAGCGCCTGCAGGGCAGGGCTCAAGCCGGCGGGCGGCCGTGATTTCGCAATCGAATCTCTGAAGGCTTGAAGATCCATTTCCCACCGACGTGATATACAAGGGCGGCCGACATTAATCTCGGATTCCCCAATAGCAAAGTCGCATCGCGCACGGCAAAAATGGCGGTGCTCTCTGCGTGCCATTGGCTCACAATTAAGGCTCCCAACGATCAACTGATCGTTATCTCTGTACCGACATGGTGATGAGGAGATGGTAGCGTGGAACCAGGCTCAAACCTCGGGCATGATCTTCACCCAACCTGTGATCCACGAGTTTGGCAATATCTCCGTGCCGACAACGCTGATCATCGGGGGCAAGGACCGTACAGCCCCGGGCGGCAATCGCGCCAGCGCCGACGTCGCGAAGACGCTCGACAATCCAAAACTCGGACGCGCCGCAGCCGTGGCCATTCCGAGCGCGACGCTCTTTAGAATTCCCAGAGCTTGGCCATTCACCACAGATAGGAAGCGATAAAGTAGCGGCCTCCGGACTTTAGCTGGATCTTTAGGAACTCCGATTGTGTAGGCGGGTGAGGAACCTCCCGAACCGCCCGTCGCACGGCAGTGAGCGGTGTCTCGTTACCTACGAAGGCGCACATGTCCGGTGCGGCGACAGACGACGCCGACGTAAGGACTTTACCGAGCGATCCGAGCACGACCGGCACCACTTCCGGTTCATTAACTTCCCGGAGAATGGCGTGGAGATGCCCGAGCACACAGGAAAGGCATCATTGAACGGTCAAACGCGAGTAGCCAAGAGCAACAGACTCTAATGCGGTGCGATTGAGAATTGTCAGCGAGCCGTGGTCGTATTGGGTCAGATACCGCCGTTCCCATTCTCTCAGGCAACGATTCACTTTCGCGCGAGACGCCGGGATCATTGCCGCGAGGTCGGTCTGCGAAATGTGGATGCTCATAGCTCCATTCACGGCAGCCGTGCTGTGCGGGGTCTCAGTCAATCGCAAGAGCGTGCTCGCCAATCGAATGGATAGTGCACTGGACGCACTGTGGATCACTCGCTCTTGCGCGTCGTGCGTTGCTTGGCATAAGTACGGGATCACCTTCAGTGCGAGATCTGGGTGCTTGTCGAAGACACTAGCCATGAAAGCTGCTTCGATTTGGAGCAAGTCGCTGTCCACGACTGACGCAGCGTTCATGTCACTGTGTCGCGCGATGAACAATCTAGTCAAGTCGAAAGTGTCACCGGGACCAAGATCGGAAAAGATGAACTCTCGGCCGTCTGAGAGGGGTACACTAAGACGAACTTTTCCGTGAATTACGTAGTAAATATAACGCGGTATGTCCCCAAGGCGAGTTAAGACTTTATTCTTTGGAACCCTCCTTAGGATGGCTGCTTTCGCCATTTCACTAAGAGTATCTTGCCCAAATTGCCGAAATAAGCGTATTTTGTTCAGATGTTTGACCCGAACCTCAGCGCCATTTTCTGCCATGGCTCTCTCTCCCTGATAGGGTAAGCGCCCCGGTCCCCTAAAGCGTTGCCTTGACCACCTCTTCAACGAGTCCGATTTCCGGTCCGTTCTCGCGCAGACGCGTTAAGGTAGAAAATATTAACACATTAGGATACGATAAAATAGCGACTCATCTGTGCCCGGGGTAACAGCGGCATGTCTCTGAGACATTTAAATCAAATCTAACCGACTGGATAACCCCCTCCTTATGGGATGGCGTGTGCCATGAGCCAGTAAGGAGAAGGGATGCAACAGGATTCGGGGGGTTCGTCTCTATGCGGCATGCACCAACCGAGGCGTCGCGTGCGCTCTGGAATCGAAGGGTAGAGCCGCTACGGCTTCCTGTGGGAGCAGTTTGCGTGTTTCTCGCAACTGCTGATTTCCTCCTTGGACAGACAATACTTCTTGCGTCAATTGAGCTCTACCATAGGGCCTTCGGCTTGACGTCGCCAGATATCTGGGATTCGATCTGCCTAAGTGTTACCGCCGGTCTGTTGCTGGTCGCATTCATGACCGCCAGGGGCGCCTACACGGTTAGTGGCATCCTGGACAATCACTGCAGGATTAAAACACTTATCAGCGGCTGGCTGTTTGTTTTCTTTTCAATTCTCTGGCTCGCCTTTCTCACGAAGACGACGTCGACGTTCTCGCGCGGCTCCTTGACGCTGGCGTTTGCGGTCGGATTCCCAACCCTGCTGCCTGGCCACGTGGTTCTAGCGCGTGGACTGAAACGGCTTCTGGCGGCTGAGAAACTCGTGTTGCGCACAGTTTATCTGTTTTACTCTGGCGTTCCTGGAAAGGAACAGGGGATAATCAACAAGCTTGGGCAACAGGGCATCGCGGTTTGTGGTGTTTCGAACATTGAGAACGATGATGGCACGATCGCGGCACGGTCGGTGCATGCCGCCGTCGCAGCTGCACAGGCTGCGTTCCGTAATGGCTCGTATGGGGCAGTTTATCTCTTTTGCTCTTGGGACCAGCGGAAGTTGATCGAACGCATCCTGGAGGAAATGTCCCGCCTCCCGCTGCCGATTTATCTTTTCGCCGACGCCTACATAGATAGAATTCTGGCTGGATGCCCGCTGCACACCGGCTGGCAGCGTGCCTTCGAAGTCCAGCGTATGCCGTTGAGGCCTGCCGAACGCCTGCTCAAGCGGTTGTTCGATATTGCTGTTGCATCCCTGCTCCTGCTGTTCCTGTGTCCGTTGATGGCCTTGGTCGCATGTGCCATAGCGCTCGAGAACGGTCGCCCTGTGCTGTTCCGGCAGATGCGACGAGGTTTTGGTGGTAAGCCGTTCAATATTTATAAATTCCGATCGATGACGGTGCAGGAGAACGGTGCACAAATTCGCCAGGCGCAGCGTAATGATGCGCGGGTTACCCGACTTGGCCGAATATTGCGCCGGTCAAACATCGACGAGCTGCCGCAGTTATTCAACGTGCTTCGGGGGGAGATGTCCCTGGTGGGGCCACGGCCTCACGCCGTCGCTCACGACGACACCTATACTTTGGCCATTGCGAGTTATGCTTACCGTCATCATGTAAAGCCCGGTTTGACAGGCTGGGCTCAGATCAATGGCTTTCGAGGGGAAACGAAGGAACTCTGGAGGATGGAAAAACGCGTTGAACACGACCTCTGGTATATAAAATCCTGGAGCATGCTTCTCGATATTAAGATAATTTGGAAAACTGCTCTACTGATCTTTTCGGATCGTAATGTCTATTGATGTATATAGCAGCTTCTCAGGAAGCTAGATGGATACATTAAGTCCATCCTCCGACCGATTGAACGGATAATTTTGATTCTAATGCTTCGGGCGATCCCACCGCCAGCGAGTACATCGAGCCTCACAATCGGGTTCGCGCCGGTTCAGTGGCCGGACAGTGGCACATAGCTCAATGCGAAAATCAACGCGACGCGGGGAGATGGTCGGAGCAGTCGGATCTTGCCATTCAAGGGTTCAGGACGGACCACGGGCTCATTGCGGCGAACGGAAAGCAGGCTTGCTGGCGGCGCAGCCGCCTTCAACAAGAACAATTGTGCAGTCCTATGAGCTTCCGCTCGACAGCATCCGGCTCTTGATTTCCTCTAGAATGTTGGTTGCGCGTGCGATGCGGCTGTACCTGGCCAGAAAGTCTGTCTTCGCCTGCTGACCGATCTGATCCCGAAGCGCCTTGTTTTCGCGCAGGCGCTTAAGAGCTTTGACCCAGTCGGACGGGTTGTCTGGCGACACCAGAACGCTGTTGACGCTATCCCTCAAAACTTCTCGTATAACTGACAGGTCGGAGGACACTATGGGTTTGCCATGCGCCATATATTCGAAGAGCTTGAGCGGCGACATTCCCTCAGCGATATTTCGACCGCCGCCCTGGCCCTCTACATCTCTAAGATAAGGCGCGAGTACAACGTCCATTTCGGCCAAGTAGGCACATGTCGCGGCGTGAGGAACGTAGCCGTGAAACACTATGTTCGGGCATTTGGCCAGCTTCGATGTCCAATACTCTATATCGCCTGGTGTTCCCCCGACGATGTGAAATGTCGCCCAGCCGCATCGAGGCGCAATTGCGCTTATTATCTCCATGCCTTTTCCCTTATACAGATGTCCGACATAACCAACCTTGAACGTGCCGCTGAGGCTGCATGACTCGACATTCGGCGGAACAGGATCCGCGCCATTGGGCGCGATGAGAAATTTTCCCGCATATTGAGGAAAGAGGCGGATGCTGTCGTCCCGCAGACGTTGCGACGTGACGACCAGCATACGGAATGCCTCTAGCCCTATCAGTTTGGCAAGGCGCTGACGCTGACGTCTGCTCAAACTGCCAATCGGGTCGTGAAGCTCAAAAACCGTCGTGAATCCGAAAAGTCCGGCAGAAACAAACGCTACAGTAGCCGAGCGTGTAAAGACTACATGCGGCCGCAGCCAGACCGCAGCAAGCAGCGCCAACACAGCAAAAAAAAGCTCCCGGCCGGGCACAGGCCAAAAGGGTACAGGGAGAACGCGGAATGGGAACTCGGTATCGAATCCGTATTCGCGCGCGATCTTCTCATAATGGTCCCGTGTATTCATGGAGGCGCGTGGAAGCGCTAGTAGGACCTCCGCTCCGGCTACCCGAAATGCATGGCACATCTTTGCGACTTGTACCGCATTGGCGGCCGGCGCCGGGACGTGCGCAGAATGTATATAGAGAAGCCGCATCCACAAAGCCTATCTTTCACGCGTCGCGGCTGGTCTAGTTCTTTGCCTCTGAGCCGCAAGTTCGGAGATCACGGGCTGGGCAGACGCACCCAAGTCGAACGACAAAAGCGCCCTCCGCCCCGGTGCCTCCATGGCTTGCGATAGTACCACTCTCCGGTTGCCTTACCAAAATCGAGCGTCGCCCTTTTCGCGAACTGAGGGCAGGCCCAGCGACAGCACACGCCGCCCCTTCATGGACAGGTTCTGACCACAGCCGTCATCAAAGCCCCAGCCAGCCAGCAATAATGTTGCGCTGTATCTCAGAAGTTCCGGAATAGAGTTTGCTGCCGATGGCATCACGCACGGCACGTTCGACGTCGAATTCGCTCAAGAAACCATAGCCGCCGAAGACCTGGACGACATCGAGCGTGGTGCGAACTAGCGATTCGCTCACAAAGAGCTTCGAAACGGCGGCGTCGAGGGATACGGACTGGGAGCGCTCAAGGCCCCACGCCGCCTTGTAGACGAGCAGTCGGGCCGCCTCCACCTGCATCTTCATGTCGGCAATCTTATGGGCGACCGCCTGGTGCTTGGAGATGGCCTGGCCGGACTGACGTCGGGTGCGCGTATAGGCCACTGCCTTTTCCAGAAGCCGCTCCATGGTGCCTATATGACTGGCGAATAGGCACGCCCGCTCCCAGTCCATGCTATGAGCAAACAGCCTCGAGCCGCCGCCCACTCCACCGAGAACAGCGTTCTTCGAAACAAATACGTCCTCGAAGACAAGCTCCCCGATCGGAGACGTCCGCAGTCCCATTTTTTCGAACTTTTGCGCGACCAGATAGCCGGGCAGCGCGCGGTCCACGAGGAAGCTCGTGATGCCGCCGAAATACCCCTTGGCGCGGTCAGTGACAGCAAAGACGACGGCAACATCTGCCACCGGCCCGTTGCTCACGAAGGTCTTCGTGCCGTTGATTAGAAAGCCATCGCCATGAGGCTCCGCCCGGGTTTGCATCGCAAATGCATCCGAGCCCGACTCCGGTTCGCTCATCGCATTGGCTGCGATCAAAGTGCCATCACAGAGCCCCGGAAGATATCGATTCTTCTGCTCTTCGGTGCCGAACTTCCAAATCGGCACCACGCAGGCCAGAAGGTGGGCGCAGATCGAGAAGACCAAGCCGGAATCCTCGCAGCCGTAGCCAAGCGCATCGATTGCAATGGCCGTGGACAGGGAATCGAGACCGGGTCCCCCGTAGGCCTGGGGGACTGGCAGGCCGGTCAGGCCCATCTGCGCGCAAGCCCCCCACAACTCGCGCTGGAATACTTGGTCTCGGTCGCGCTGCCTGACGTCTTTATTGAGCTTATCCTGCGCGAAGCGAAGGATCTGGCCACGCAGGATACGCTGCTCCTCGTTCAGCGCGAAATCCACTACTCCATCCTCATCAGATGCTGGTAGTCGATTTTATCTGTCGATGTCTTGGGAAGTAACTGCTGATGCGAGAACCAGTCCGGGGCCATGTAGGCCGGCAAGTTGTGGGCGCAGAACCGCTTCAGCTCGATGAGCGACAGCGCATGGCCGTCGCGCGAGGCATAAAACACCTTTATGGAGACGCCCGACTCCTCCGAGCGAGCGATCGCCGCCACCTCGGAGATCGCTGGATGGCGATAGAGCGCCGTCTCGATCTCGCCGAGTTCGATCCGATATCCCCGTCTTTTCACCATCCGGTCGCGTCGACCGCGGAAGGTGTAGACTCCGCCATCGCCTTCGATCACTACATCGCCGGTACGGTACCAGCGACCGCTTGAATCGACATGAAAAGCGGCGCTTGTTCGCTCAGGCATGTTCCAATAGCCCAGCATCACAGGAGCACCGCTGATTGCGAGCTCGCCTTCCTGACCTCGCGGCACGTCGCGACCATTCGCATCGATCACGCGTGCCTTAACATGCGAGCAGGCGCGCCCGATCGGAAACGGCGCCGAGCGGTCTTCGGCGATCGTCTGCGGGATTTCGTAGTAGGTACAGACGTTGGTCTCGGTTGGGCCATAGAGATTCAGGTAGCGTGCGCGTGGGACCACAGCCTTTAGCCTGCGCAGATGCTTGACCGGAAAAACCTCGCCGGCAAATAGAATGAACCGAAGAGCGTGGTCGTCGCGAGCATCAAGGCTGCCGTGCTCGACCAGAAGCGTGAGAACGGAGGGCGTGGAATACCAGACGGTCAACCGCCGCTCGGCGATCACCGACGCCATCCGGGTCGGATTCTTGCCGAGCTCCTCACCGATGAGAAATACGGTCGCGCCGTGCTTCAGCGGTACGAAGATGTCGAGAATAGACAGGTCGAAGTGGAAAGGCGCATGGGAGGAGAAGCGGTCGTTCTCGTCAGGAGCGAGGATATCGGAACACCAGTCCACGTAGCTCGAGCCATTGCGATGCGTCAGCATCACGCCCTTCGGCTGGCCGGTCGAGCCCGAAGTGTAAAGCACGTAAGCGAGGTTGTCCGGCCCCGACCGCGCCGATTCGTCCTCCGCCGCCAAGCCGTCGGCCTCTACGCGAGCCAGGTACGTCGCGAGCGGCGAGGGACCGTCGGACCAGTCGAGCGGTAAGAGACAAGATTCCGCAGCCAAGCGCGCCAACTCACAGCGCAAAGTTTCGGCTCGGGACGCCTCCACGAAAATCGCGCGCACGCCGCAGTCGTTAAATATGAACGCGTTACGCGCAGACGGTGCCAGAGAGTCGACGGGAACATAGGCCGCGCCCACCTTCAAGATGCCGAACAGAACAGCGAGCGAGGCGATCGATTTTGGAAGGCAAATGCCGACGCGGTCCGCCGGCCGGACGCCAATCCGA
>NZ_RZSX01001270.1:0-1273 GCF_004023105.1 Mesorhizobium sp. M5C.F.Ca.IN.020.32.2.1
GACACATGCCGGTGCAGCCCCTCCGACACCTTCCGCTCGTTACCCGATCGAACGGCGTGGCAGGGTGTTTGCATTTGCGGTTGGCGACCTATGTGAAGCAATACACTTTCCGCGGCGTGAGGGCGGAACCGACCAGCCGGGCTAGCCTTCCCAGTCGACTTCGAACATTCCCAGTCGCTCATAGAGCCTGACCGCGGCGGCATTTTCGACCGTGTTGGTTTTGAGATCGACATGCGCAGCGTCCCGTGCGCGAAAGGCGGCGAAGACGTGCCACATCAGCGCTTCGGCGATGCCTCGCCCGCGCGCCTCGGGATGGACGGCAAGGTCCTTCACGAACGTCCTCGTCCAGCACAGCGCCGCGCCCGCCAGCCGACCCTTGCTGTCGATGACTAGGAAACACAAGGCAGGGTCGAATTCCGCGTCGCTTGAAATTCGCGGCCACCATTCGTCGAACGGCCCGTCGGCGCCATCGTCGAACACGGTGGCCAGCAGCGCATGCAAAGCGAGCGCGTCGGTGGCATCGAAGCCGCGCATGACAAGACCTTCCGGCCAGCGCGGCGGAGCAAGCGTGTCGTCGAGGATCTTGCGCAGCCTTATGTCGTTCGGCGCCGGCGGGCGCGGCTCAGGCATGGTGTTCAGGCATCGGGCTGCAGGCGACGGCGGCCGCGGTCGCGGCCAAGGCCGGTTTCTTCCAGCATGCCCTTGCGCCTGGCGTCGTAATAATAGCCGCTCTGGTAGAGGCGGTCGGCGCGCTTGGCGTTACCGCCGGCCACCAGCCAGGCGCCGCGCAGATATTTCACCGCATATTTCAGATTAGTCTCGGCGTCGAACAACCCGCTCGCCGGCCCGTCATAGCCCATGCCGCGCGCCGTCGCATGCTTGATCTGCATCAGCCCCCAATGGCCGCGATTGTAGGCCTTGGGATTGAAGGTGCTCTCGCGGCTGACGACACGGCGCACCAGATCGACCGGCACCTCGTAGAGGACGGCATATTTCTCGATCAGCCGTTCGATCTCGCCGCGCGGTCCCGCCGAATACTCTTTGGCAGGGCTGCTCGAAAGCAAGGCGGATGGGTCGTCAGGCGCGACATAGGCGGCCTGCTGAACGCCGGGCATCGTCTTGCCTGTCTCGCCGGTGACCGGCATGGCGACAGCGGCCGTCGCATAGACAGGTGCTGCGCCGGCTGGGGCGGCACCGGCCGTCATGGCTGCAGGTGCAGTTGCGGCCAGCGGGGTCGGTCCGGCAAAGGCTGCTGGCTGGACAGGCGCCGCGG
>NZ_RZSX01001271.1:0-1264 GCF_004023105.1 Mesorhizobium sp. M5C.F.Ca.IN.020.32.2.1
GCGTAACGGCGCGGGAGAGGCCTTGATCGAAATCAACATGATCGCCGGGATGGGCCACGGCACGCCGCTCGGCAACGGCCTCGGCGCTCCGGGACCCTACATGATTGATGTCGGCATCGCCTCCACACGCGAGATCGCGCAGTTCTGGGGGATCGCGGCAACGGAGGAAAGCGCCTCCCGGAAATCAAGGCCGCAAGTGCCCGCCAGCGAACGGAAACCACCCCAGTCACCGGCGCCAGCTATGGAAAATGCGAAGACGAAGCCCCCACATTTGGCTGCCCTCCATCAGTTCCCGCCTCACACGGAATCGGGCCAGCCCGGCGTGAAGAAGATCATCGAGGATGCCCTTCGGGCGGCGGGTTTGATGCGCTAGGTGGACGGCCGCAAATCGCCCGCCCGCTCAGTCTCGGGGACGAATGCCCCGATGCCGTCCGCATCGGTCAATTGCCCGGCCAAGCAAAGGAACGCGGTGTCTTTGCAATCGTTGACCGCTTTTCATCGAGCGGTCGCCATGCACCTCGTCCACATCCTGCTTCCCAGCGCGGACAACATCGGCCGGCCGTTTGGGCGGGAGGATTTCGACCTTGTGAAGGAAGACCTGGCCAGCTGTTTCGAAAGCGTTACGGCCTACCTGCAGGCGCCCGCGGAAGGTCAGTGGCAGGATGACGAGTAGCCAGCAAAGATGATATCGTCATCTTCGAAGTGAGGGTGGAGGAGATCGACTTACCGGACTGGCGCAGACGGCGCGCCGAGCTCGAACGGCGGTTCCGGCAGGACACGGTGAGCATCCGCTACATGCCGATGGCGCTCGTATAGAGCGCCGACATCATGCCATCAACCTCAATCCGCAAACGGAGTACGATCCGCAGACCAAGGTTCTCGGTGTGGTTCGTGACGAGCGGCAAACCTTACGACTACAAAGCTGTTCCGCCAGAGACCTATGCGGCCTTCCGAAACGCCTTGGTAACCTAAAAGGCCGCTTCTTTAACAACCACATTCGCAACCGTTTTCGGTACCGCGTGATTGCCGACGCATAGCGATCGTTGGGTGCACGCGGAGACTTATGCGCCGGTTTCGGAGTTTGACGCGCCAGAAGGCTTCGATTCCGGGGAGCCCTTGTGGCGCAGGAAAATCGACAGCACGACCAGGACCGCGGTCGACAGGAACTCCGACTGCCAGTTCTGAAACGACTCGAACCATAGCTGGGCGTCGAGAAGATAGCTTCCTATCGATTGAACCTTGCCGCCGTGCAGCAGCGCTTCCT
>NZ_RZSX01001272.1:0-1260 GCF_004023105.1 Mesorhizobium sp. M5C.F.Ca.IN.020.32.2.1
GTATGGCAGGCCGAGTTCCTCCAGCGCGATCGACACCTTCACCCCGTTCGGCGTCGGAAACGAATAGAGCTGGATGCGGTCGGGATGGCTGGCCGGCCAGCGCGTGGCGATCGGAAAGGCGGACAGGTCGGTCATCGAAACTCCTGGGCGGGGATTTTTCGCGCGTGCGCGGCGCGTGGCAAGACGCGTCTCGCCGTATCTGGGAACCGGTTGCGGTCAGACCGCCTTGAACGCCAGCACCGCATTGGTGCCGCCGAAGGCGAAGCCGTTGCTGATCGCCGCGCGCACCTTGCGCTCGCGCGCCACATTCGGCGTGATGTCGAGATCGCAATCGGCGTCGGTTTCGCGAAAATTGGCCGTCGGCGGCACGATGCCTTCGCGGATCGCCATCACGCAGGCGATCAGCTCCAGCGCGCCCGACGCGCCGAGGCAGTGGGCGTGCATCGATTTGGTCGAGGAGATCGACAGCCTGTGGGCATGGTCGCCGAAGACGCGCTTGATCGCCGCCGTCTCGATCTGGTCGTTGGCCTTGGTGCCGGTGCCATGCGCATTGACATAGTCGATGTCTTCCGGGTTGAGCCTGGCATCGACGAGGCAGAAGCGCATCGCCGCCTCCGGCCCTTCGATGGTCGGCGCGACGATGTCGGAGGCATCGCCGGAAAGGCCGGCGCCGGCAATTTCGGCAAGAATCGTGGCGCCGCGCGCCATGGCATGCTCGTAGGTTTCCAGCACAACCATGCCGGCGCCTTCGCCGAGCACCAGGCCCTGGCGATCGGCCGAAAACGGCCGGCAGGTGTCGGGCGCCAGCACCCGCAGCGCCTCCCAGCCTTTCAGGATGCCCCAGACCAGTGGCGCATCGGTGCCGCCGGCGAGCATGATATCGGCGCGGCCGAGCCTGATCTGGTCGACAGCCGAGGCAATGGCGTGGTTGGACGAGGAGCAGGCCGAGGTGATGCCGAAGACCGGTCCGCGCAGGCCGAGATTCATGCTGACATGGCCGGCCGCGGCACCCGGCATCACTTTCGGCACGGTGAAGATGCCGGCGCGATTCTTGCCTTCGAGCAGGATGGCGCGATAGCTCTCTTCAATCGCCTCCCAGCCGCAAACGCCGACGCCGACGATGGCGCCCATCCGGTAGGTGTTGGCTGCGTGCGAGGTCAAGCCAGCCTGTTGCGCGGCTTCCCGCGCGGCGATCGTCGCCAGCAGGCTGAAGCGATCCATCGACACGACCTGCTTGCGGTCGATACCGTGATCGGGAAG
>NZ_RZSX01001273.1:0-1253 GCF_004023105.1 Mesorhizobium sp. M5C.F.Ca.IN.020.32.2.1
GCCGACCATGTCTACGAACGGTGCGGAACTTGGCTGCGCGAACACACTCGCGACAAGGTACGATTTGAGGTGCTTTTCAACGAACTGGTCACATATGGGTTTCGGAGGAATCTCTATGGTCTGCGATGGTGGGGGCTGTCCCTAAACGCGATCGTGGTGGCTATCTGCTTATGGCTTTTGTATCGGCCGGACGCCTCGGTCTCGCTCGCCGAGGCCATCGAATCCGGCCTGTTTCCAGTCTTCGTGGTGGCGGCAATACACGCGATAGGGTTCGGCCTTTGGGTGACTAGGGGGGCGGTTATCGACGCTGCAAAGCAATACGCACGACAGCTGATCCTGAGTTGTGAGGGGCTGATGGTCGCGGCTGTTAGCTGACGGGGCGATAGATCGAATTTCCGCCGAGGTTTATCAAGGAGCAGTGCGATGTCGGTCGTGAAGAGCTTCGCCGTTGGGGCTGGCGATATGTGCTACATTAGGCATGGTAGTGACAACTTCACCATCATCGATTGCGACCTCAGCGATGAGAACGCGGATCGAATTATTGACGAGCTGCGGCGAGCTTCAGCTGACAAGGGCGTCAGCCGGTTTATATCCACGCACCCCGATGAGGATCACTTCGGCGGCATCCATTTGCTCGACGACGCGATGCCGATCCTTAATTTCTACGTGGTAAAGAACCAGGCCATCAAGGATGTCGAAACGGAATCCTTTACCCGTTACTGCCAGCTTCGCGATAGCGAGAAGGCGTTCCACATCTATAAAGGCTGTTCCCGGAAATGGATGAACGATAAAGACGACGAACGCGGATCCGCCGGCATAAATGTGCTTTGGCCGGACCTATCAAATGCCTATTTCAAAGAGGCGATGGCATCCTGTAACGCGGGGGAGAGCTACAACAACGTCTCGGCCGTTATCCGGTACAGCATCAAAGATGGCCCCAGCTTCCTTTGGCTGGGTGACCTCGAAACCGAATTTATGGAGAGCATCTCAGACAGCATCAATCTTCCCAAGACGACGGTCGTGTTTGCAGCCCATCATGGGCGCAATTCCGGCAAAATACCCAACTCTTGGCTCGAAAAATTGGACCCGCAGATAATCGTGATCGGCGAGGCGCCGTCGAGGCATCTGAACTACTACACCGGATATAAAACAATCACGCAGAATATGGCCGGCGATATCACTATGCATTGTGAGGGAAACAAAGTTCATTTCTATTCTTCAAACCTGAACTACTGGCATAAGGGGCTGAAAGA
>NZ_RZSX01001274.1:0-1250 GCF_004023105.1 Mesorhizobium sp. M5C.F.Ca.IN.020.32.2.1
GTGCTGGCGTGAGCGCCGGTTCGCAAGGCGCATCTGTGGGGGCGGGCACAAGCGTCGGCGGTGCGAGTGGAGCAAACGTTGGAGCTTCGGTCGGCGCAGGTAAGGCCACTCCCGGTAGTCCGGCCGCAGTCACCACAACCACTGCCCCTGCCAAGACCGCCAGGCAATCGATCGTCCTGCCACCCGTCCTCATGCCTTCTAAACCTGGTGAGGGTGACTCCACCAACGGGTATCCCTTTCGATCTGTTGGATCGCTGAAAGCGAAACCCGGTACGCCAGCTGCGGTCGTGCAAGCCTGCCGCGCGGCGATTATGTCCGCCGCGACGCCGCTTGGCGCCGTCCGTGTCCACGCGGCAAGCGCAGGTGCCTTGCGTCAACGTCGAGGCGCCCTCACGGCGCCGATCGCGGTGCGAATAGACTACGCAAGACAAGGCGGCATCGAAGTTCGGCAGGCGCGAGTCGGCTGTCGCCTCGATGCGGCAGGCAGGGTCACCGCAGTGATATAGCACCAAGCCTGTCAGGAACTTTTCGGGATCCGAGGACAATGCGCCGGCAACCAGCGCAATCTCGTCGTCGAGGCGCAGCCGGTGCACGGCGCCGACAAAGGCGTTGCGGCTGCCATTCGCCATGTCGACCCGCAAGCATTCACGCATCGATCCGTCAGCAATTGCGTAAGACCATGATTTGAAAACTCCCTCCTGAAGATTGACTATCGGGAATTGGCGTTCCCTATTCTGGAAGAAATGAAAAACTTTGGGAGGAGGAGTGGAGCTTCGGCTGGAAGGCAAGGTGGTGCTGGTCACGGGCGCGACGCAAGGCATCGGCCGGGCGATCGCCGAGACGCTTGCGCACTCAGGCGCCGGCGGCCTGCTGGTCACCGGCCGCGAGCCCGTGCGTGGCAACGACGTGGCGACGTCGCTGTCCCAGGCAGGCACGCCAGCGACATTCATCGCCGCCGATCTGGCTGATACCACGGCGCCGGCGCGGCTGGTGGACGAATGCATCGGCCGCTTCGGGCGTATCGACGCGCTGGTCAACGCCGCCGGCCTGACCAACCGCGCCTCATTCCTCGATGCCGACCTCGACGACTGGGCGGCGCTGTTTGCCGTCAATGCGCGGGCGCCGTTCTTCCTGATGCAGGCAGCCATCACGCAGATGCGCAAGCAAGGTCACGGCGGTGCCATCGTCAACATCCTGTCGATAAACGCGCATTGCGGCTCGCCCCAACTCGCCGTCTATTCCGCCCCCAA
>NZ_RZSX01001275.1:0-1248 GCF_004023105.1 Mesorhizobium sp. M5C.F.Ca.IN.020.32.2.1
CAGGCTGGCGCCGTTGCGTTGCCTGAACAGGCCGAGCACGCGATCGAACAGGGAAGGACCGGCAGGCGATGGCTCGCTGGCGAAGCTGCCGGTCGTGGTACTCGGACTCGAGCTCTCTTCCGCCTGTTCGGATGGCTTGGTCGCACTGCCGGCGTCTGGGCGGGCGGCAGTCTCTGGTTTGTCGTTCATCGTCGTCCGGTCATTTGATCTTTTTAGTTACGCGTAGGGATCGGGAATGGCAAGCCTCGCAAGTGCTGCGCGTTCGACGGCTTCCATTTCCTCGGCCTCGGCGTCGGTCTCGTGATCGTAGCCCAGCAAATGCAACAGGCCGTGGATGACGAGATGGATGATATGGTTGTCGACAGGCTTGTCTTCCAGTGCGGCTTCCCGCGCAACCGTCTCGGCGGCCAGCACGATGTCGCCCAGCATGGGCGGCAGCGGGCCGCCCGTTGTGAGCTGAAAAGCCGGGAAAGACAGGACGTTGGTCGGTTTGTCCTTGCCGCGCCAGCCGGCATTGAGGCTGCGGATATGGGCATCGTCAGAAAAGACGATGCTGAGTTCGGAACGGCCGGCTACGCCGGTTTCGGCAAACGCAGCGGCAACGGCGCGATCGACCAGCCGCGTCAGCGCAGCCTCTTCCGGCCAGTCGCCCGCTTCGACCGCTATATCGATGTCGACGGGAACCGGAAGATCCTCGCCTCCGGATTTCTTGTCCTCAGCCATAAGGCTGCATCATCAGCCTTCGGCGCCCAGGCCCCGGGCCAGCTTGCCGTCGCGGTCGTAAGCCTTGACGATCTCGGCGACCAGCGGATGCCTGACGACGTCGCCTTCGTTGAAGCGCACCGTCACCATGCCGGTGACGCCGTCGAGGATCCTGAGCGCCTCGACCAGACCGGATTTGGTGTTTTGCGGCAGATCGATCTGGGTCGGATCGCCGGTGACGATCATGCGAGAGTTCTCGCCGAGACGGGTCAGGAACATCTTCATCTGCATCGGCGTGGTGTTCTGCGCCTCGTCGAGGATGACGGCGGAGTGCGCCAGCGTGCGGCCGCGCATGAAGGCCAGCGGCGCGATCTCGATCACCTCGGCGGCTATCGCCCGCTCGACCTTGTCGGCCGGCATCATCTCGTAAAGCGCGTCGTAAAGCGGCCGCAGATAGGGATCGACCTTCTCCTTCATATCGCCGGGCAGGAAGCCGAGCCGTTCGCCGGCCTCGACTGCCGGCCGCGACAGCACGATGCGCTCGAC
>NZ_RZSX01001276.1:0-1248 GCF_004023105.1 Mesorhizobium sp. M5C.F.Ca.IN.020.32.2.1
GGGATGGAAGGTGCGGAAATGATCCGGCGTGAAGCCGCGCGCTTCGAGCAACGCGATGGCCAGCGCATCGCCGATCACCAGTTGCAGCAGCGTCGATGTCGTCGGTGCCAGGCCGTGCGGGCAGGCTTCCGGCGCACGCGGCAGCAGGAGCACCACATCGGCAGCACGCGCCAGCGCCGATCGCTCTCCGGCAGTGACCGCGATCAGCGGAATCGAGAAGCGCCTGGAATAGGCGATGATGCCCTTGAGCTCGCGGCTCTCGCCCGACCACGACATGGCGATGATGGCATCGTCCTTGGCGATCATGCCGAGGTCGCCATGATTGGCCTCGGCAGGATGGACGAAGAAAGCCGGCGTGCCGGTCGACGCGAGCGTTGCGGCGATCTTTGAGCCGATGTGGCCGCTCTTGCCGACGCCGGTGACGATGACGCGGCCCTCGATTTGCGACACCATGTCGACGGCGTGCGCGAACGGTTCGGTCAATCCGTTTTCGAGCGCGGCCGCCAGCGCCGCGACACCGGCCTGCTCAGTCGCTACCGTTCTAAGCGCCGAGGCGATCGAAGCTTGCCCATCGAGCCGCTTCTTGTCTGGGGATCTCGCATGCATGGCTGATGCGATTAGCGCTTTGCCGCGCGCCTGTCCAACGGAATTGCCATCCAGCGAGGCCTGATCCACCGCTGCCTCAACCCTCCGTTAACCATCCCCATTTACGGTTCGGTAAGTATGGCGCGCGTGCGCCGCGCAAGCAGTGGTGGCGATGTCCGGGGCCCAGCCTGAAAAGAAAAGAAGACGAAACGGCAAAGCGGTCTGCGCCTTGCTGCTGGCGACCAGCGTCTTCGCCTTGCTGCGGCCTGCGCAGCCCTATGCCCAGGTAACCGAGCTGCGCGGCGAGGTTTCAGAATCGGCAATTCTGGACGATCAGCAGCGCAAGACCAGGCAATTGAGCATGGCCAGCGCCGAGGATCAGACGGCGCAGGCCGGCGCAACCACCCAGAGCACTGCGCCGGCACCCACCTATCAGCCGGCCAGCCCGGGCGCCGTACAGGACGACGACATGGCATCCGCCACCGGCAGCATTTTTGATCCGCCGGAGGCCACCGACGACGCGTTTGCGGACACCCCCGCTCCCGTCCCGCCGCGCCGGCCATCGAGCGCAACGCAAGGGGCGGCCGATCAAGACGAAGCCGCCGAGACACAAGCCACCCCGGCGACTGCAGCCACGACGGATGACACGGACACCGGCGAAAC
>NZ_RZSX01001277.1:0-1247 GCF_004023105.1 Mesorhizobium sp. M5C.F.Ca.IN.020.32.2.1
CTCTCGAACAGCCTGCGCGAAGCCTTCGACATGCCAGGCGTGCCGATCCGCATCGCCTTGCGCACCTCGGAAAATCCGTTCGCCACCAAGGCGAAAAAACGCCGCTGAGCGCTGTCTCGTCCCCAAGCCACGTTCTTCAGCTTTCATGCCTCGCATTTTCGGGCTTGTCGTCATCTGGTCGTGACCGGCGTCTGGCTGGCTGCGGCTTATTGCGCGCTGATCGCCTGGCCGATCTTTTCTTCGGCCCGAACATGGCCGCAAAAGCGCCTGACTTCAGATCGACAGGGGGATCGACAGGGAAAACACGATCCAACCTGTTAACGCCCCATCAAGGTTAATGCATCATTGTGCCTCTCCAGTGGGGTCAGTTGCGTTTCTGGAGAGTTCCGTGCATCGACGTGTTCTGAAGCGGCTTGTCGCTGTCGCCGGTGAGAAAAAACGTTCCTTTCTGTCTCCTTTGGTCATTGGACTTGGCATCTGGGTCGGCTTTCCCAACGTCATTGCCTACCAGGACATGACGAGCCTGATTTCGGGCCTCAAGGCGCCAAATGCCCGCTGGAACGCCTATGTCGAGAAATCCGTCGCCGGCTCGGTCCATGCCGCCGAAATGCCTTTCCTCGATTCCGACACCACCGGCTCGATCTCCGGTTCCGGCGTGCGGTTGCCCGGCGTCGGCGCCGTGTCGTTTCGCGGCAAGGGCAGCGTGGCCAGCACGACGCCCGACGAGGACCGCATCATGCGCGCCGACAAGAAGGGCCGCATCATCATCGTCTCACCGGTCGCGCCGCCGAAGAACTTCAACGCCGGCTCGATTTTCGAGCGCACCTCCTCGCTGCTTCGCCCGAGCATGGACAGCGGCCTGAAGATGGCTTTCGCCAAGCCCGAGATCAAAGGCAAGGAAATCCAGATTGCCGCCGCGTTTCATAGGCGCGTCGACAAGAAGCCGGATCCTGGGGTGCCGGCCATGCTGGCCGCACTGGTCAATAACGACCGCCCCGACGTCCTGGCGACCGCCTACGCAGCGGCCGCGCCCGACTATGCGCAGGCTTCGCCCTTCGAGGCCTTGCTTAAGGACGAGAAGCCGAACGATGGCCGTTTCATTCCGCCGGTGGCCAAAGGCGATCATTCGTGGATGCAAACTCCGCTGCCGGCGAGCGTCTTCTCCAAGCCGGAACAGACTTGCCTCGCCAACGGCATCTATTTCGAGGCGCGCGGTGAATCCGTGCGCGGCCAGGCCGCCGTCGCCC
>NZ_RZSX01001278.1:0-1246 GCF_004023105.1 Mesorhizobium sp. M5C.F.Ca.IN.020.32.2.1
GTGCGGCGGCCGAGAGCGCCCCCAGCACCATGACCTCGTTAAGCGCGCCGAGAGGGCCGATGGGGAAGACCTTGCCCGCCACTTTGCTCAGTCCGCTGCCGAGCGAGGTGTTGTAGGCGCGGTAGGCGTGGCGAATGACTTCGACGCCGTCGATGCCCTCGGGCAGGCGGATCGCCGAGACCGTATCGGAATACCACTTGGGCTCTGTCGCGCAGAGTTTCAGGCCCCAGGCGGAAACAGCCACGCGGACCCCGTTTGCCAGGTGATGGTGGCGGGCAAAGATGTTCTCGAGGCCTTCTTCGAAGATCAGGTCCAGCGAGGCGCGCAGGCCGCGCAGCAACTGCGTCGGTGGTGTGTAGGGAAAGTAACCAGTGTCGTTGGTCTTGATCATATCCTCGAAGGAGAAGTAGCAGCGCATGTGGCGCGCGCTCTTGGCGGTTTCGAGCGCCTTCTGGCTGACCGAAAGGAAGCCGAGGCCGGCGGGCAGCATGAAGCCCTTCTGCGAACCGGAGACGGCGCAATCGACGCCCCATTCGTCTTGGCGGAAATCGATCGAACCGATTGACGAAACGCCATCCACAAAGAGCAGCGCTGGATGGCCGCAGGCGTCGAGGGCGGCGCGGACGGCCGCGACATCGGAGGTAACTCCCGTCGCAGTTTCGTTGTGCGTCACGAAGACCGCTTTGATGTTGTGCGCCTTGTCGGCGGCCAGGCGCTCCGCATAGAGCTCGACCGGCACGCCCGTACCCCATTCCCCGTCGAGGCAGTCGACCTCGAAGCCGAGGCGCTCGGCCATGTCGACCCAGAGATGCGAGAACTGGCCGAAGCGGCTCATCAGCAGACGGTCGCCGGGCGAGAGCACATTCGTCATCGCCGCTTCCCAGGCGCCGGTGCCGGACGAAGGATAGATGAAGACGCGGCCGCTCTGGTTCTTGAAAACCTTTTTGACGTCGGCGAAAAGCGGCAGGGTCAGCTCCGGATATCGCGGGGAACGCATGTCCTCCATCGGCAGGTCCATCGCCTGACGGACCTGCTCGGGGATGTTGGTGGGGCCGGGAATAAAGAGATGATTGTAGCCTGGCATCGTTCCTCCACTTGTACGCGGCGTCCGCAAACCGGGGTCGAACGCGGACTGGATAGCTGCGCTCAGGCTGCCCTTCGGGCCAGTTCGCCACAACACCCGCCCGGGCAGAAAAGAATGCCAGGCGGGCGGCGCATTTTCGGCCCATCGGGTGGCGGTCTGGAG
>NZ_RZSX01001279.1:0-1245 GCF_004023105.1 Mesorhizobium sp. M5C.F.Ca.IN.020.32.2.1
CACCGGACGAGCCGCCGCCGCCCGAAAACCCGCCGCCGCCGCCGCCCGACGACCAGCCGCCACCGGAACGGCCCGACGACCAGCCGCTGCCGGTGCCGGTTGTCCAGACGCCGCCCGAGGACGCGGAACCCGACCTTTGGCCATAGCGGCCCGATCTTTGGCCATAACGAAATGTCATGCCCAGCCATTTATACACGCCCGGCGACAGCTTTGTGCCGAAGATCGGCGGCAGGAAAGCCATCGCCAGGCCGCCTAAGAACAGCATCGCCCACACGATGATGAACAGTGCGACAATGGGATCGACAGAATTGCTGTCGGCCGGATTGCGGGTGCCGCGCGCTTCCAGCTCTTCCGGATTGCCTTGCAGCACCATGACCATGTCGTCGACAGCCTTGCTGATGCCGCCGGAGAAGTCGCCGGCGCGGAATGCAGGCACCATGTCGTTTTCGATGATCAACCTCGTGTGCAGGTCGGTCAGCGTGCCTTCCAGCCCGTAGCCGACCTCGATGCGCATCTTGCGGTCGTTCTTGGCGACCAGCAAAAGCACGCCATTGTCCTCGCCGGCCTGGCCGAGCTTCCAGGCGCGAAACAGACGATTGGCGTAGGGCTCGATCACCTCGCCGTCGAGGCTAGGAACCGTCGCGACGACGATCTGGTCAGAGCTCTTGGCTTCGAAATCCGCAAGCTTCCGGGTCAGCGCCGCCTCGGTCGCGGCATCGATGATATCGGCATTATCGACAACCCGCCCGGTCAGAACAGGCAATTCGGCGGCGAGAGCGGTGAAGCCGACCAGCAGCACCGCCATGGCCGCCAAAGCAGCGCCGACCGTCGCGGCAAAATGGCCGGAACCTGGGGGACAGATGGCGCGTCTTGTCATGTCGTCACCAGCTTCCCGATGAGCCGCCGCCGCCGGACGAGCCACCGCCGCCGGAAAAGCCGCCGCCGCCTGAACCCGATGACCATCCCCCGCCAGAACTTCCCGACCAGCCGCCGGAAGACCGCCGGTTCGGCTCGAAGGTCATGCCCAGCCAGCGATAGCGGCCAGGACCGAGTTTCCGGCCGAAGATCGGTGGCAGGATGGAGGCGGCGATGCTGCCGAAGAAGATGATCGCCCAGATGCTTATGAAGATCGCAAAGAACAGATCGTCGGTGTTGAATGGCGGCTGCTGGTTGCGTTCGCCGCGCGCTTCCAGCTCTTCCGGATTGCCTTGCAGCACCATGACCATGTCGTCGACGGCCTTGGCT
>NZ_RZSX01000127.1:0-9999 GCF_004023105.1 Mesorhizobium sp. M5C.F.Ca.IN.020.32.2.1
ATCTGATGGTCATCACCTCCGCGTCCGATCGCGACATGACCGATGTCGAACTGGCGCGGATCGGCGACGTCGTCCGCTCATGGCCGGTGTTCGAGGATTTCGACCACGACCGGCTGGTCGGCGTCGCCCAGGACTGCCAAAAGATGCTGCACGAAAAGGACGGGCTGGAAGGCGTTTTGGCGCGGGTCGCTGAAGCACTGCCCGAACGCCTGCTTGATACCGCCTATGCCGCAGCCTTCGAGGTTGCGGCCGTCGACCTCGAAATGCGTTTGGAGGAGGTGAGGGTGCTGCAGCTTATCCGTCGCCAACTCGATCTCGACACGCTCACCGTCGCCGCCATCGCCCGTGCCGCCAAGGCCCGCCTGCGTACGCTGAACTGATCCAGGCCCTCAGGGATCAGAAGAAGCTGACCGGAAAATAGCGCAGGTAGAATTCGGCGAAGGTGCCTTTCACCGAAATCTCCTGCAGCGCGTAGTCGAACGCAGCGGCCAGCGCCGGATCGTTGGCCCTGGTGGCGATGGCCATGCCCGAGCCCAGATATTCTGGCGCCAGATACGGGCCGCCGGCAAAGCGGCAGCAAGCTGCCGCATCCGACCCCCCCAGCCAGAAGGCGAAGCGCATGCCGTCGCCGAAGGCGCCGTCGACCTTGCCAGCCTTGAGGTCATCGTAGAGCTCTTCCGGCCGGTCGAAGGGGACGACCTGAACGGTGCCGAAATAATCGCGCAGCATCCGCTCATGCGCGGACCCGGCGACC
Source organism: Mesorhizobium sp. M5C.F.Ca.IN.020.32.2.1 (assembly GCF_004023105.1). Lineage (NCBI taxonomy): Bacteria > Pseudomonadati > Pseudomonadota > Alphaproteobacteria > Hyphomicrobiales > Phyllobacteriaceae > Mesorhizobium > Mesorhizobium sp. M5C.F.Ca.IN.020.32.2.1. The sequence continues at coordinate 755 of NZ_RZSX01000127.1, forward strand.
ACGCCGACGCGCTTGCCGCGCAGTCTGTCGAAGATCGGTTCCGTGAGCGCCTTTGTCTTCGGCATGATGAAGCGCGCCGGAAACTGCAGATAGGAACGTGAGAAGGCATATTTCGACCGCGACTCCGGTGTGGCGGCGATGCCGGCAATGATCGCTTCACCTTCGCCCTTCTGCAGCGCTCCTTCGAGCTCGGCCCAAGGCAGCGCCTGGATCTGGCATTTTTCCGCGATGCCGAGTTCGGCGCAGATGGCGCGCGCCAGATCGACGTGGAAGCCGGACAAGCGACCCGCTCCGTCGAGGAAGTTGAACGGCGGGAAATCGGTGGTGGTCAGGAATCTCAGACGCGGCAGCGCGGAAAGGTCAGGCTTCGGCAGCCGCTCCTTGGCATCCCACAGCACCGGCACTTGCAGCTCCGCGGCTCGCGCTCCCGCGAGCCACTGTGGTCCCGTCATTGCCAGCATCAAGACGATGGTTGTCCACCGAATTGCCACGATCGAGCTCCGCCCTGTCCTGTCCAATGTGGCTTTTGGTACGAAAATGCCACAGGCACAACGGTTTTTGATTTCATCATGCCGATTTAGGGTTATGCTTCAGCGAGCTTGCAAACATGTGGGGCGTCGGCTGGAGGGTAGCCGCAAGGCGCTGCAAACAGAGAGGAGCAGGTTTGTAATCCGGGGTCGATGGCAAAGTGCGGGTCAAGCACTAGACCGTTGATCTCAACGCGGAAGGCAACATGGGGTAGATGTTGCAATGGGCCACTTCGATCGCACACTGGAATTCATAGATCAGCTGCAGCACGCCAATACGGCGGCTGCGGTCTGCGAAAAACTGCTTGGCATAACCTCGGAGTTCGGTCTGACGGCACTTATGGCCGGGACGGTTCCGCAACCGGGCACGCCAAGAGGCCAGCAAAAGGACCATGTGCTGCTTTGCGAGTGGCCGGGAGAATGGCTGGAGCGCTATGTGGCGCGCAACTATGTTGACCACGACCCCGTCGTCAGCCACATGAAGCAGCTTCAGGCGCCGTTCCAGTGGCGGGAGGCGTCTCAGGGCATCCGCATCGACAAGAGCAGCGGCGAAGTGATGGGCGACGCCGGCGAATTCAAGCTGCGCGACGGATTGGCCTTCCCGCTGATCACGCTCGATGGCCAGATCGTAATGGTGTCGCTGGGCGGCGAGGCCGTCGAATTGTCGGGCGCCGAGTTTGGGCTGGTGTCGCTGGTGGCGACCTATGCGATTGGCCGCGCCATGCAGATCCACACGATGGCGGCCAAGACCATCGACCACGTCGAACTGACGCCGCGTGAGCGCGAATGCATGCAATGGGCCGCCGTCGGCAAGTCCGAATGGGAGATCTCACAGATTCTCGGCATTTCGGAACACACGTCAGAGAAACACCTTCTTAACGCCAAAAGCAAACTCGGTGCCGTCAACCGGGTACAGGCGGTCGCGGAAGCGATAAGGCGCGGCTATATTAGCTAGCTCGGCCGTGCCGGCCTAGAAATTCTTGCATACGTGATCGCGTAATTTTCTCGGGACAGCCCGGCCGTATCTTCCTATTGAACCTAGGAGACGGCAGATGCTTTTTTCCCTTACCACACAGGAACTTATGGAACGTCCCGACCTTTGGGAGGCCGTTCATCGTTTACGCTACAAGATTTTCGTCGAGGAGATGGGGTGGACAGATCTGCAGCGCCCCGATGGCCTTGAGATCGATCAGTTCGACCATGATGAGGCGGTGCATCAGCTCGTCATCCGCAATGGCGAACTCGCCGGTTATCAGCGGATGTTGCCGACAACGCGGGCGCATCTTCTGACCGAGGTGCTGGCGGACCTCTATGAAGGGACGCCGCCATCCGGGCCGAACGTGTGGGAACTGACCCGCTATGCGGTGGCGCCGGGCTTTCGTGACGGCAAGCGCGGCGTCTCGACGGTCGGCACCGAGCTCATTGCCGGCTTCGTCGAGTGGGGGCTGAAGCGGAACGTCAACCAGGTGATCATCGAGTTCGAGCCGATGTGGGTTCTGCGGGCGCTGCAGTTGCACTTCCTGGCGAAGCCGCTTGGCTACCAGCGCACCTATGGCAACCAGCAGGTCGTCGCGACGCTGCTCACCTTCAACGAGCATACGCTTGAGGTGGTGCGCTCGCGTCGCAGTCATTTCGCGCCGGTGCTGGCCAGGGGTTATCCCGACAGGCTCGGAATGAGGCAGGCCTCGTGAGAATTGGAGACAGCCATGAACATCCAACCGCAAACAGAGTTCCGCAATCATACGCTGATCGTCACGGTATCGTCGGATGACGGCCGGCCGGTGCTGGACGGGCGAGCCTATGAAAGCCTGGCCAAGATCTTCCACGAAGCCGCAATCGACGATGATGTGCGCGTCGTGGTGCTGCGCGGCCTCGCCGGCTGCTTCTGCCTCGGCGGCGATTTTTCAGAATTCCTCGACGCCACCAAGCATCAACGATTGATCGCCGCCGTCACCGATATGTTCCGCACATTGGCGACGTTCCCCAAACCGGTCCTTGCCTGTGTCGACGGCGACGCCGTCGGCGTCGGCTGCACCATCCTGTTCCATTGCGACATGGTGATCGCATCTGATGAAAGCACGTTCCGGGTGCCGTTCGTCGATTTCGGCCTCGTGCCGGACGCGGCGACCAGCATCCTGGCGCCGCAGAAACTCGGTTATGCCGGCGCCTTTCGCTTCTTCTGCCTGGGCGACACGCTCAGTGCCGAGGACGCCAGGATGCTTGGCCTGGTCACGGAGATAGTGGTGGGCGATGTCGAGGAAGCCGCACTTGGCAGAGCCAGGCAACTCGCCAAGAAGCCGGTCGCCGCACTGCTGCAGACGCGCGACCTGCTCAAGGGCGACACAGGCGCGCTCTGCGATCGCATCGACCAGGAGATTTCGCTGTTTCAGCAGGCTTTGCAGGACGATACCACGCTGAAGCGGCTGCAGCGGATTGCCCGGCTGGCGGCATGAGAAGTCATTCGGCAGAATGACAGGAATATCCGGAATCGTGCCGCGCGTCGTTGGGGCGCGCGGCAGTGCTTCAGGCCTGTGGTCCCAGGAACGAAGGCCCTTCCCCGATAATTTTCTTGTCTTCCTTGCCGATGGCGTCGAGATCGCGGCCGTCATAGGGAAGCGACAACAGGATGCGTCGGATGATGGCAAGTCGCGCGCGCCGCTTGTCATTGGCCCGCACGATGATCCAAGGCGCGAATTCCTCGTGCGTGCGTTCGAACATGAGGTCGCGCGCTTTGGTGTAGTCGTCCCATTTGGTGATGCCGGCAATGTCGATCGGCGAGAATTTCCAGCTCTTCAAAGGACTCCAGCGGCGATCGTGAAACCGCTCAAGCTGTGTTTCCCGACCGATGTTCAACCAGAATTTGAAGAAATGGATGCCCTCGTTGCAGATCATCCGTTCAAAATACGGCGTCTCGTCCAGGAATTTCTCATGCTGCTCCGGCGTGCAGAAGCCCATGACCGGCTCGACGCCGGCGCGATTATACCAGGAGCGGTCGAAGGTGACGAACTCGCCGGATGTCGGAAAGTGCGCGACATAGCGCTGGTAATACCATTGCCCGAGTTCGGTCGGGGTCGGCTTGGTCAGCGCAACGTTGCGCGCTGTCCTGGGGTTCATGTATTGGCGCAGCGCGAAGATCGTGCCGCCCTTGCCTGCGGCATCGCGTCCTTCGAACAGCGACATCACGCGCCCGCCCGTCGATTGCAGCCATGCCTGTGCCTTGACCAGCTCGATCTGCAGCCGCTCGAGCGTCTCGTCATACTCGTCGCTTTTCATTTTCTTGTCGTAGGGGTAGCCGCCCGCGGTCAGCTTGTTGTGTTCGACCCAGTCCGGAAGCTTGGGATCCTCGATGTCGAACTCGAGCGCCTTGCCGTCGATGCGGATCTTCAGCGGACCTGGAACGGGCGCGGCGGCATCTTCCTTGGAGTTTTTCATCGAGACGAACCTTTCCAGTTTCCGGACTCATGCTATTGGGAGCCTTACTGCATCGGCCCGAAAATCGGAATCGATTTCGGAAAGAACGATGCAGCAGATTGAGAGTGGTAGAGCGTCCTTTGTGCGTCCAATTGGACGCACGGCGCTCTAGCGCCGGTCCAGCGGGAAGTTCCACCCGACCGGCCGGGTGGGGGCGGAGGCGCAGTGCGCGCGAATGGCTGACAATGGCTGACAATGGCTGACATGGGCGGCGCAGAACAGCGAAGCACGGCGCAACTGGTCACTACCCGGTTGTGGAACAGCCGCTGGCTGCTGGCCGCCGGCATTGTCGCGGTCCTGACCGTCTATGGTTTCGCAGACCCGTCCGGCTATGTGGTGCTGCTGGCATGTGCCGTACTGCTGCTTGCCGCCGCGATGCTGCCGGCCAGCGTTGCGCGCCAGTCCGCGGAGGATGCCGCGGCGATCGAGGCGGGCGGGCTACAACAGCTGTCGGGAGAATATCTGGCGGCCGCCGTTGCCGATCCGCTGATCATCTTCGATCGCACCGCCACGATCGTCCATGCCAACGCCGCCGCCTTCGCCGCCTTCGGCGGCATCGCACCGGGCATGTCGCTGTCGCTGAAATTCCGGGCGCCCGAGATGCAGGCTTTGCTGGACAGTATTTTATCGGGCGCCGCCGCTTCGGATGTCGTTGACTATACCGAAAAGCTGCCGGTCGAACGGGCCTATCGGGTGAGTGCGTCGTCTGTCGGCCACGGCACCGACCTCTATGTGCTGGTCTTCAAAGACCAGAGCGAGGCGCGCCGGATCGACCGGATGCGCGCCGACTTCATCGCCAATGCCAGCCACGAACTGCGCACCCCGCTCGCCTCGATCTCCGGCTTCATCGAGACGCTGCGCGGCCCGGCCCGCAACGACTCGGCGGCGCGCGAGCAGTTCCTGCAGATCATGCAGAACCAGACCGGCCGCATGGCGCGCCTGATCGACGACCTGCTGTCGCTGTCGCGGCTGGAGATGAAACCCTATCTGAAGCCGGGAACCGAGGTCGATCTCCGCCAGACCCTCGACAGCGTCATCGATTCGCTTGGGCCGCTTGCCAGGGAAAACGGCGTTGTCATCGAGCGGGATTTCGCAGAAGGGCCGCTTGATGTGCCCGGGGATCGCGATGAACTTTTCCAGGTTTTCGAAAACTTGCTCGAAAACGCCTGCAAATACGGACAGTCGGGTGGACGCGTCGTGGTGACGATTGCTCACAGCAATGACGGTCCAGAACCGGGCATCGACGTCACCATCCGGGACTTCGGTCCCGGCATTCCCGAGGAGCACATCCCGCGCATCACCGAACGCTTCTACCGCATTGATGCCGAAAACAGCCGGACCCAGAAAGGCACCGGCCTTGGCCTGTCCATCGTCAAGCATATCCTGACGCGCCACAACGCCAGGCTCTCGATCAAGTCGGAGGTCGGCAAAGGCGCAGCCTTCTCGGTTCATTTGCCGGCGCACTGACGCCGCACTATCTGCTAACAAGCCGTTTCTTTTTTCTGTCATCCGGCTAGCGTATCAGCGGAGGATTCGAGGAACGACTCGGCCACAGATCCCGGGAAGGCATTTCCATGCAGTCCGTGCACATCGTCAGCGCCTATGACGAGGAACTGAAATATCTGTCGAAGCGCATCGCCGCGATGGGCGGGCATGCCGAACGCATGGTCGAACAGGCGATCGCGGCCCTGGTCAACGCCGACCCCGGCCTTGCCCAGAAAGTGATCCGTGACGATTCTGTTCTGGACGAAGGGCAGCGCGAGATCGACGACAAGGCGATCATCATCATCGCCAAGCGCCAGCCGATGGCGACGGATTTGCGCGAGATCGTCGGCGCGATCCGCATCTCGGCGGACCTCGAACGGGTCGGCGACCTCGGCAAGAATGTCGCCAAGCGCGTGGTTGCCGTCATAGAAGGGCGCCAGCCGACCAGCCTGTTCCGCGGCATTGAGGCCTTGGCCGACCTGGCGTTGACGCAGCTCAAGGAAGTGCTCGACGTCTACGCGTCGCGCTCGGTGGAAAAAATCGGCTTCGTGCGTGATCGAGATGATCAGATCGATGCCGTGTACACCTCGCTGTTTCGCGAGTTGCTGACGTACATGATGGAAGATCCGCGCAACATTACGCCTTGCACGCACCTGCTGTTTTGCGCCAAGAATATCGAGCGGATCGGCGATCATGCCACCAATATCGCCGAGACGATCTACTACATCGTCACCGGCGACCAGATGCCGGCCGAGCGGCCGAAGGGCGACAACACAGACAAGATTGTTGTCCCGGGAGCGCCACCCGCGAAGTGAACGGCTGCCTCTCGAACCCATTGCTGATTTAGGCTAAGCTTTACCGAACGTTCCTGATCCTGACCCGAGGCCATGCCTCCAGGAGGTAGTGATGGAAACCGTTCGGAACCTGACGCCGGCCCCGCCGACATCGGCCATCATCGCTTCCAGCGTCTATACCGCCGGCCGGCGTGTCGCCGACATTCCGATCGAGGAAGCTGGCGAATGGGCCAAGAAGCCAGGTCATGTCGTCTGGATCGGCCTGCTGGAGCCGGACCGCAACCTGTTGCTTCGCGTCCAGGCGCAATTCCATCTGCACGATCTGGCGATTGAGGACGCCGAGCATCCGCATCAGCGGCCGAAGATCGAGCAATATGGCGATGCGTTGTTCATCGTTGCCCGCACGGCTCAACTGATCGACAGGCGCGTCACCTTCGGTGAGACGCATCTGTTCGTCGGCGCCGGCTATATCGTCAGCGTCAGGCACGGTCCGTCGACTTCTTATGCCGCCGTTCGCCAGCATTGGGAAAGCTGCCCGCTTTCGCTGGCCAAGGGCGAGGATTTCGTCCTCTATGCCATTCTCGATTTCATCGTCGACAACTACATGCCGGTGCTCGAGCAGATCGAGGACGAGGTCGAGGCGATCGAGGACAAGGTCCTGCTAAGGCCTATGACTGGAACTGATATCGAGCGGCTCTATATGCTGCGCCGCGATCTGTTGCGCTTGCGCAATGCGGCGCTGCCGCTGGTGGAGGTCTGCCGCCGGCTGACCAGCGCCGACCTGCCGCAGATCCACGCAGCCATGCACCCGTTGTTTCGGGACGTGACAGATCATATCCGCACCGTGCAGGAAAAGATCGACAGTTTGCGGGAGGTTCTCGCCTTTGCCTTCGAGGCCAGCCTCCTGGTGGGCCAGAGCCAGGAAACGGCGAACACCAAGAAATTGGCCTCGTGGGCTGCCATCTTGGCGGTGCCGACGGCGCTCGCCGGCATCTACGGCATGAATTTCGACGACATGCCGGAACTGAAGATGGAATATGGCTACCCGCTCGTGCTGGCTGCGATCGCTGCGATCTGCTCTTTCCTGTACTGGCGTTTTCGCAAGAATGGGTGGCTGTGAAAGAGAAGGGAGTAGGGCCGTAAGGGAGTATGTAGTGCGTTGCCAAGGCTCGCACTCACAAAGCCTAATCTTTACCTACTCCCATACTGCCCTACTCCCCTATTGCCTTATCTACTCCGCCGCCGCTCTGATGCGGGCTGGAACGCAATTCGGGCGTGGTACTTGCAATAGGGTCCGGTTTCGGCCGCGTCGTTGCCGCAGAAATGAAACTCTTCCGAAAGCGGATCGCCATTCGGCCATTTGCATGTCCGCTCGGTTAACTCGACGAGTTGCAGATGCCGCGAGATCGGCACGACGACGTTCTCGACCGGACGGACGTAATGACGCGCCACCGGTGCGGTGTCGAATTGCGCCTGCAGCGCGGTCGCGCCGATCGACGTGGTGATATGCCGCGCAGTGCTCGCCGCCCGCGACACCGATTTCTGGACGCTCGATCCTTGCACGCTCTTTTTCTGGCGTGCCGGCGTGGCGGTCGAGCGTCCGCGGCCCGACAGTTTCAGCCGATGCACCTTGCCGATGACGGCATTGCGGCTGACGCCCCCGAGCTGTGCGGCGATCTGGCTGGCGCTCAGTCCCTCCGACCACAACTTTCTAAGAAGTTCGACCCGCTCGTCAGTCCAGTTCATGAGACCGCGCTCCTGCTGAAATGTGCGGCGATCGGAATCCTTCCACGATCCGGCTTCCGCCGGGCAGACACCACATATATCGGGTGATTAGGTCCGCCGCACGAAATCTAGTTATTTCTCGACTACAATTACCTTATGCGCTGACTCGGTGACAAGAGTCCGAGGGCCAACACGATTCGGTTTTTTCGGTTTTCCCCAACTTGCCCGGTCGCTGATGAGCCGGCGTCTCGCTGGAGAGCTTGCCGCGCGTCCTCGCGCGACGTTTTCGTTGACTTCATGGCCGAAAAACACGATAAGCCGCAAAGGCCGCCGCTTTGGCGGCTTTTTGATTTTCCGGTTCCGGAGACGCATATAATGAGCGGTTCGGCGCTTTTCGAGACCTTTACCCGCGCACCCCTGGCCTTCGACCATGGGGAAGGCACTTGGCTGGTCACCGACAAGGGCGAGCGATATCTCGATTTTGGCGGTGGTGTCGCCGTGAATTCGCTGGGCCACAGCCATCCGCATTTGGTCTCGGCACTCACCGAGCAGGCGGCCAAGGTCTGGCACGTCTCCAACCTCTACGAGATTCCGGGGCAGAGCCGTCTGGGCGAGCGGCTGGCCGACGCCACCTTCGCCGACAAGGTGTTCTTCACCAATTCCGGCGCCGAGGCGCTGGAATGCGCCATCAAGACGGCGCGGCGCTACCACTTCGTCACGGGCCATCCCGAGCGCTTTCGCATCGTCACCTTCGAAGGCGCCTTTCATGGCCGCACGCTGGCGACCATCGCCGCCGGCGGCCAGTATAAATACCTGGAAGGCTTCGGACCTAAGGTCGAAGGTTTCGACCAGGTCGGCTTCGGCGAAATCGACGCCGCCGAAAAGGCGATCACCCCCGAGACCGCCGCGATACTGATCGAGCCGGTGCAGGGCGAGGGTGGCATCCGCCCGGTGCCGACGCAGTCGCTGAAGCGGCTGAGGCAGCTCTGCCAACAGAATGGCCTGCTCCTGATCTTCGACGAGGTCCAGTGCGGCATCGGCCGCACCGGAAAATTGTTCGCGCATGAATGGGCTGGCGTCACGCCCGACATCATGGCGGTTGCCAAGGGCATCGGCGGCGGCTTCCCGGTGGGCGCCTGCCTCGCCACCGACGAGGCGGCCGTCGGCATGACCGCCGGCGTGCACGGCACCACTTTCGGCGGCAATCCGCTGGCGATGGCAGTCGGCAACGCCGTGCTCGACG
>NZ_RZSX01001280.1:0-1244 GCF_004023105.1 Mesorhizobium sp. M5C.F.Ca.IN.020.32.2.1
CCTTCCACATGTGGGTCGGATGCCAGCAGATCGGTCTTGGTCTCATGCCGGCCCAGAACATAGGTTCCGCGCCCGACTTCGCCGCTTACCAGCCCCCGTTCGCGCAACAATTGGTAGGCCCGACCGACCGTGCCGACAGTTGTCCCGATGTCATAAGCCAGGTCGCGTTGCGGCGGCAGTTTTGCCCCCGCATCGATCACGCCGCGGTCGATGTCGGTTTCAATGGAATCTGCAAGCCGCTGGTAGAGGGGGCCGGAGCCGGACGTAAGGTCGGGTAGCCAATTTGTCATGGTGACAATTTTCTATATTGCACCGAATTGAGAGTCAATACATATGGGTTGCGCAACAAAAGGGTACAATCTCGAATTCCGGTAGCAAGAAAATGGCTGCAATCGATACAATCCGTTACACGAGAGCTGAATTGCTCGGAGTCGGTCCGTCGGGCCGGCAAGGTTATGTCCGTCGCCTGGTGCGCACGGTCAGGTCACTCGCGAGCCGGATCGGCAGCCTGCTGGATCGCCGGCGAAGCCGGCTGGCATTGCTGGAGATGACCGACGATCAGCTCAAGGATATCGGCATCTCGCGCTGCGAGGCCCACCGTGAGGGTCTGAGGCGGTTCTGGGACTGAAAGATGCATCAAGCTTGTGTGCATCCTTAAGAAGACGCGGTCTTAGGACGCCTTTTCGTGCCTTGATAGTTACCGTGGCTCCTCATCCGTGAGACGCCGCGGTCTGCAAGTACGGCGACTATGCACAGCACCAGAAAAAGCCCGGTGATGCCGAGCGCCGAGCGCCGAGACGGCGCCGTTAGGACTCTTCGCCTGATATCGGCGCCCGCGCCAGTGCATAGGCCGTCATGGCCGCTTCCTGCAAATCGCCGGTCTGGTCATAGGCCTGGCCGCGCTCGTCCTGTAAATCTGCATCACCATTCCGGCGTCGTTGGCACGCTACGCAGCCACACCGCAGGCCGGGTTGCCTGTCTGCCAACGGGCGATGTCCGAGCCGATGCGCGCACCGAGCGTTTCGGCCATCAGCGGACCGTACACGTCCACCCGGCGTGAATTGCCTTGCGCCTGCACGACCAGCAACGGCTTTGCGCCATAATGCTTGGCTGGGACCAACAGGAAGCGCGGCGTGCCGGTGAACGAATTCAGCTCATTGGCCATCTGATAGGGCCTGAAGGCGGGATCCTTGCTGGCGATCCAGCATTTGTGAGCGGCGATCGCCACATGTTCCATGGCAAGA
>NZ_RZSX01001281.1:0-1241 GCF_004023105.1 Mesorhizobium sp. M5C.F.Ca.IN.020.32.2.1
CTCCAAATCGAACTACTCGCGGCGCGACGCCCTTCGATTGATGGCGATAGGCGGGGCCGCAGGCCTCATTGCGCCCAATCTTTTGGGCAAACCCGCCTTCGCCCAGAACCCTCCAGCGAGCCCGACCGGCCGCGTCGTCGTCGGATTTTCGCAGGAACCCACCGTCTTCAATCCGCTGATGCCGCATACCGAGTGCGACGACGCCGTGCACTTCTCGGTGTTTGATGCACTCGTTCGCATGGACCCCAAGGGCGTTCTTCAGCCCAATCTTGTGGTCGAAGTGCCCAGCCAAAAGAACGGCGGCATTTCGGAGGATGGACTTTTGTGGCGCATCCGCCTGCGTGATGATGTTCGCTGGCACGACGGCCAACCCTTCACGGCCGAGGATGTGAAGTTCACGCTTGAGCTCATCACCAATCCTAAATTCCGCGCGTGGCGCACGGCGGGTCATTCGCTGGTGCGCGACATCAAGGTTGTCTCGCCGACCGAGCTCACCTGGCGGATGGAGGAGGCTTTCGCCCCCTACCTGTCGTTTCTCGCCGAAACCTTCATGGTTCCCAAGCACATCCTCGAAAAAGAGGCGGACCCGAACGCCGCCGCCTTCAATCAGGCGCCTGTCGGCACTGGCGCATTCAAGTGGGCGCAGCGCATCGCCGGCGATCACATCGAACTCGTCGCGAACACGGACTATGCCGGGGAGGGCCCCTATTTGGAGCGGCTCGTCTTCAAATACATCCCCGACATGACAGTGCTCTACACCCAGTTCAAGAGCGGCGACATTGATCTTGTCGACCAAGCATTCATAACCGCCGACAACTATGCGGAAGCCAGCACACTACCGGATCGCGTGGTCATGTTGGAGCGCGGAGCATCGGTCGAGTCGATCTATCTCAATCTTGAGAAGCCGCAATTCAAGGACCCTGCGGTTCGCCAGGCGCTCTACGCCGCAATAGATAGGAAAGCGATCCTCGAAGGACTTTATTACGGGGTCCACAACCCCACCGAGACCTTCATGCCGCAGAATTCCTATTACTACAATCCGAACCTGCCGGCGCAGGAGTTCAACATCGAGCGCGCGAGCCAGATCCTCGACGAGGCCGGCTGGGTACCCGGACCCGATGGAATACGAGTGAAGGACGGGGTGCGTCTGTCGTTCGCAAACTCCACCACCTCCGGCAACCACCTGCGCGAGCAGACGCAGCAGTTCTTGCAGCAGACGTTCGCCGAGATCGGGGTGGAGA
>NZ_RZSX01001282.1:0-1240 GCF_004023105.1 Mesorhizobium sp. M5C.F.Ca.IN.020.32.2.1
ATGTTGTCCTGCGACAGCGAGGCGCCGAGCAGCGACGGCATCCGGCCGCCAATGAACAGACGGAAGCGCGACAATACACGCGTATCGTCGCGGAAAAGCCCGTCGCCGGTGCCGCGTATGTCGCCGTAGCTGTCTGCGACGACGAAGCAATCCTCGTGTTTCAGCGCAAATTGCCGATGCGGCTCGCGCGGTGCCGTTTCGTCGATTGCCGGCAGCGCCACGGCTGGATCAATCTTACGGTCTTCGAGTTGAGTGGTCATGGAACCCCTCCCGTTCAGAAGCAAACAAAGCGGCTCAGGCGCTGATCCTGGCAGCCGAGCCGTCGCCTTGCTCGGTCAGGTAGACATAGTCATCATTGCGGCATTTTTAGCGCGCTTGCTTTGAGAACCAAATGCTTTCGTTATGACGTCCGAGAGCGAGCCATAGATCGCCACGTAGTCGCGGCACATGCGCTCAACCGTGAATCGCTCTTCAAAAGTCCGTCGCACCCGTGCACGATCGATGCCGTTTATCCGCCGTACCGCGTCCACAGCTCCGTCGAGCGTGTCGACGATCAACCCGGACACACCATCGTCGATGACCTCCGGAACGGCGCCGCGTCTAAACGCTATCACAGGCGTGCCACAGGCCATCGCCTCAATGGTTACGAGTCCGAAGGGTTCCGGCCAGTCAATAGGGAACAAAAGCGCTGCCGCATTGCCCAAAAAGTCTGCTTTTTGCCGTTCGTCGATCTCGCCGATGAATTCCACGTTGGAATTTCGAAGCACCTTGGGTTCGACCCTCTCTTTCCAATATGATTGGTCTACCTTGTCGATCTTGGCGGCAATCTTCAGCGGCATTCCGGTACGCGCTGCGATTTCAATCGCTGTTTCCGGCCCCTTTTCCGGTGAGATGCGGCCGAGGAAGGCGAGATAGCCCGAGGCTTTCGGCCGAAAAGGGAGAAGATCGCGAGGCAGACCGTGATACACCGTTCCGATCCAATGGACAGGCGGCATGGGCCAGCGTTGATCGTAAGAAATCGAAACCAGCGGAATGTCATCAAACATCGCATAAAGCTGCGCCAAATCCGGGAGGTCGAGCCGTCCATGAAGTGTCGTAACGGTTCGCTCGGCAAAGTCCCGGACTACGGGGAAGTGGAGAATATCGATGTGAAAATGCAGCACGTCGAATTCATCGGCCCGCCTGCGCACCTGTTCAAGCATCATCACGTGCTGGGGAATATCGTGCCGGACCCTGGGAT
>NZ_RZSX01001283.1:0-1236 GCF_004023105.1 Mesorhizobium sp. M5C.F.Ca.IN.020.32.2.1
TCATCGATCAAGCCCGCCGCCGCCGGATCGATGCGAACGAAGCCGTCTTTGATCGACACGTCAGGAACGGCGGCCTGGGTGAACGGGATCAGCACGCCTTTGCGCCCCGCCAACGTCACGTCGAGAATGTCGCCGCCGCCGAAATTATGCACGGCGACGACCTTGCCGATGTCAGCACCGGTATCGTCCCGGACCGCCAGCCCGACGAGATCGGCATGATAGAATTCGTCCTCTTCGCCATCGTCAGGCAGCATCGAGCGGTCGACGAACAATTCCGTGCCGGCAAGCGCCTCGGCGGCGTTGCGGTCGCTGATGCCCTTGAAACGCACCACCACGACGTTGTTGGCCGGCCTGATGTCGATGATCTGGAAGGCGCGGCCGTCCCTGGCATAGAGCGGCCCGTAGTCGGCCAGCGCCAGCGGATCGCCGGTGAAGGTCTTCACGCGCAATTCGCCCTTGATGCCGTGGGCGGCGCCGATCACGGCCATCTGGACGGGGTTTTGCGGTTTGGTCATCGGAAAAATCCTTTGCCTTGCTCTAGCTCCACCCTCTTGTCATTTCAATGACGCGGCTCTTCACGGCTTCCTAACCCGGCTGCCGGAAGATGGCCCAGAATGGAAGAACGGCATATCGGAAGAGCGCAATGCAGGAATTCCTCATCCCGGCCAAACCAGACCTTCAGGCGGCCCGCGAAAGCTGGCTGAAGATGCTGGCGCGCGAGCGCCGGATGTCGCCGGAAACCGTGGAAGCCTATGAGCGCGACACGCGCCAGTTCCTGCACTTCCTGACCGACCATTGCGGCGGTTCGCCCGGAATTTCGGATATCGCCGATCTGCGCCCGGCCGATCTGCGCAGCTTTCTCGCCGCCCGCCGCGCCGGAGGCGCCGGCGCCCGCACGCTCGGACGCGGGCTGGCCGGCATCCGCTCGCTGCTGCGCTTTCTGGAGCGGCGCGGCCTCGTCAATGCGGCGGGTGCTGCGGCACTGCGCGCGCCACGGCAGCCGAAGTCGCTGCCCAAGCCGCTGACGGCAAGCGATGCGAAACACGTCGTTTCGGTGGAGGGCCAGCTGGCGGAGGAACCGTGGATCGCTGCCCGCAACGGCGCCGTGCTGACGCTGCTCTACGGCTCGGGTCTGCGCATTTCCGAGGCGCTCGGCCTGTCCGGCGCCGATCTGTCGTTGCCCGATGAAACGGTGCTGCGCGTCACCGGTAAGGGCGGCAAGACGCGGCTGGCGCC
>NZ_RZSX01001284.1:0-1236 GCF_004023105.1 Mesorhizobium sp. M5C.F.Ca.IN.020.32.2.1
GCGCAGCGCATGCTGCGCCTGGGCGACCGCCATGCCGTAGCCCGGCACGATGATCACCTTCTGCGCGTTCATCATCAGATAGGCGGCATCATCGGCCGAGCCCTGCTTGACCGTGCGCTCGATGCCGTCGTCGGCAGCGGCGGAAGTCTCGCCGCCGAAGCCGCCGAGGATGACCGAGATGAATGACCGGTTCATGCCCTTGCACATGATGTAGGAGAGGATCGCGCCGGACGAGCCGACCAGCGCGCCGGTGATGATCAGCGCCAGATTGCCAAGCGTGAAGCCGAGGGCTGCAGCCGCCCAGCCCGAATAGGAATTCAGCATCGAGACGACAACCGGCATATCGGCACCGCCGATCGGGATGATGAGCAGGACACCAAGGACAAGCGATGCCGCCACGATCAGCCAGAACATCAGCTTGGACTCGCTGGTGACCAGCAGCACGATGAGCACCATCAGCGCGATGCCGAGGGCGGCGTTGATGAAATGGCGGCCGCCGATCATGATCGGCTTGCCCGACATGCGACCGTCGAGCTTGAGGAAGGCAATGACCGAGCCGGTGAAGGTGATGGCGCCGATAGCGACGCCGAGGCTCATCTCGATCAGCGCCTGGGCGTGGATGTCGGCAACCGTGCCGATGCCGAAGCTTTCCGGCGCATAGATGGCGGCGGCCGCCACCATGACGGCGGCAAGACCGACGAGCGAATGGAAGGCGGCGACCAGCTGCGGCATCGAGGTCATGGCGATGCGCCGCGCGGTGATCGCGCCGACCGAGCCGCCGATCAAAAGGCCGAGCACGATGAGGCCGAAGCCCCCCGCCGAAGGGGTCGCCAGCGCCAGCGTGGTCGCAATGGCGATGCCCATGCCGATCATGCCGTACATGTTGCCCTGACGGCTCGTGGTCGGGTGCGACAGGCCGCGCAATGCCAGGATGAACAGGATGCCGGAAACCAGATAGAGGAAGGAGGCGAAGTTGGCGTTCATGTCGCTCTACTTGTCCTTCTTCTTGTACATCGCCAGCATGCGCTGGGTGACGAGAAAGCCGCCGAAGATGTTGACCGAGACCAGCATCAGCGCGACGAAACCGAAGCCGGTGGCGATGCCGGACGCCGAGATGCCGACGGCAAGCAGCGCGCCGACG
Source organism: Mesorhizobium sp. M5C.F.Ca.IN.020.32.2.1 (assembly GCF_004023105.1). Classification (NCBI taxonomy): domain Bacteria; kingdom Pseudomonadati; phylum Pseudomonadota; class Alphaproteobacteria; order Hyphomicrobiales; family Phyllobacteriaceae; genus Mesorhizobium; species Mesorhizobium sp. M5C.F.Ca.IN.020.32.2.1. Next base: position 1,142 of record NZ_RZSX01001284.1, read on the forward strand.
ACGATGACCGAGGAAATGGCGTTGGTGACGGCCATCAGCGGCGTGTGCAGCGCCGGTGTGACCGACCAGACCACGTAATAGCCGACGAAGATTGC
>NZ_RZSX01001285.1:0-1229 GCF_004023105.1 Mesorhizobium sp. M5C.F.Ca.IN.020.32.2.1
ACAGGACGATCTTGCCCGAGCTTGCCGCAAAGCCGGTGTTGAACGCGGCGGCATGCCCGCCATTTTGCACTCGCGGGCATGCGACGATCTCGTCGCGATAGGATTCTATGATTGTCGTGGAATTGTCCTGGGATGCATCGTCGACGACGACGACTTCGACATCCGCGTAGTCCTGCTCCAGCGCGCTATCAATGCTGCGTTTGAGGAAACGCGCGTAATTGTAGTTCGGGATGATGATTGATACCGGAATCCTCGGTTCAGACTGCATCGCGTTCGACCTCGCATCTTGCTTTGGTTCGGCAAAGCCCGCTCACGGGCCGCCCCCTCTTCAAGCGCGACGAGTTCCTGAGAGGAAGCATGCGCCTTCCGTCAGGAGACGGGTCACGTCTCTTGCGACTTCATAGCGAGGCCGCCATGCCTTCGAGGGCTGCCGCCTTGGTCAAGGTTGTGGTCGGCGGCAGCAAAAGCTCCGACGGTTTCGGCCGCTCGCAACCGAGCCCGACGGAAATGTCTCGCCTTCGGTCGCGATCAGGTCGGGATCGAAGTGGACGGGTGCCTTGAAGGCATGGCGGATACTGGCAATCAAATACGGCTGGAGCAAGCCCCGCGCCAACAACAAGACTCACAAGCTTGTTACATTCGAGGCTAGCGCGCAGCGGCGTGGCCTGTGGATAATCGCAGATGTAGGAGATTGGCCGCGGCTAGTCCGAAGCCGGCGGCAGCCGGCTTCGGACTATGACCATGCAGCCTGACAATCAGGCGGCCTGCAGCCCTGGCAGCGACAGGTCAGCTTCCTCCGGCAAGTCGCCGGCCATTGCTGCGGCAAACTTGGTCTGGTCGAGTTCCCCTTCCCAGCGCGCCACGACCACGGTCGCCACCGCATTGCCGACGAAGTTGGTCAGCGCCCGGCATTCCGACATGAAGCGGTCGACGCCGAGGATCAAAGCCATGCCGGCGACCGGCACCGTGGGTACGACCGAGAGCGTCGCGGCGAGCGTGATGAAGCCGGCGCCGGTGATGCCGGCGGCACCCTTGGAGCTCAGCATGGCAACGGCGAGCAGCAGGATCTGGTCGCCGAAGGTGAGCGGCGTGTCGGTCGCCTGCGCTATGAACAAAGCGGCCAGCGTCATGTAGATGTTGGTGCCATCGAGGTTGAAGGAATAGCCGGTCGGGATGACCAACCCGACCACCGAGCGGTTGCAGCCGGCGCGCTCCATCTTGGACATCAG
>NZ_RZSX01001286.1:0-1228 GCF_004023105.1 Mesorhizobium sp. M5C.F.Ca.IN.020.32.2.1
GGACCTGCGGACTTGTCGAAGATGCGGACCGGCACGCCGAGACGGGTGAGCCAGAGGCCAAGCGTCAGCCCGGTCGGTCCGGCGCCGGCGATCAGGACTTTCGTTTGTGACGGGCTCATCGGGATTCTCCTGCCGCGATGCGAACCTGTTCGTGTTCGCGCAGCCGGTTGACGCCGGCGGTTACGACCACATCGCCTTCGGCCAGGCCGCCGCTGACGACGACCCGCTCGGTCTCGTAACGGGCAATGACAACGGGCTTCAGCTCGACGGCCGAGGAAGCGCCCACAATCCACACGGCCGGCTTACCGCCCTTGTCGAACAGTGCACTTCCCGGCAGCACCACGACAGGCGCGCCGGATTCGTTGACACGGCCCGCGACGCTGCTGCCAAAACGCATTTCATTCGGGGCGTTGCGCAGCGAAACCTTCACTTGGAAGGTGCGGGTGGCGGCATCGGCCACAGGCGACACCTCGTGTATGACGCCGGATGTCGAGATCGCCGGGTTGCTCAGCAGCGAGACCATGATCTCCGGCGGATGCCCAGCGCTGCGGCGATTTGAGAACACAGCTTCGGCGATCGAGAAGACAGCGTCGCGGGCTTGCGGATCGGCGATGCGCACGACCATCTGCCCGACATTGACGAGCTGGCCTTCCTCGGCGCCAGTCGCCGTCACCAAGCCGTCGAAATCCGCGTGCAGTTCGGTATAAGCGAGCTGATCCCTGGCCATCTCCAAGCCAATCTTAGCCGAGTCCAGCTTGGCTTGCGCCGAGCGGAGGTTCTTCAACGTCGCATCGTAGCTGGCGCGCGTCGTGAAGCCTTTGGCAAGCAACGCTCTGAGGCGGGCCTCGGCGGCGCTAGCCTCGACCAGCACGGCCTGCGCCGCCGCGACATCGGCCTCGGCGTTGCGCAAGCGGTTGCGATAATCCTGGTCCTCGATGCGGGCGAGCACTTCGCCTTTCCTGATCATCTGGCCTACTGCTGCCGTGCGCTGCACGAGCTTGCCGGAGAGCCGGAACCCAAGGTCGCTTTCGCGCTGTGGGCGGATTTCGCCGATCGCGAGCCGGCTGTCCGCCTGCGGTGCCGGCTTCACCGTCACGGCCTTGACCAGCTTCGCTTCCGGCACATCCGGCTTTGCGCTCGCGGCCTCGCCCTTGGCAGCGTACCAGGTGACGGCGGCGGCGCAGGCGAGCGCCGCCGCCGTCACCTGGTACGCTGCCAAGGGCGAGGC
>NZ_RZSX01001287.1:0-1223 GCF_004023105.1 Mesorhizobium sp. M5C.F.Ca.IN.020.32.2.1
GGAAGGGGGCGAGTTCAGGCTCCGCCGCTTCGAGATCGCCAAGGGTTCGCGCGTCGTCATCGTCGAGGACATCGTCACCACCGGCCTGTCGATCCGCGAGACCGTTGACTGCCTGCGCGGGCTTGGCGCCGAGGTCGTTGCCGCTGCCTGCATCATCGACCGCTCGGCCGGCAAGACCGATGTCGGCGTGCCGCTGATCGCGCTCGCCGAATACGAGGTTCCGGCCTACCCAGCCGATAGGCTGCCGCCCGAGCTCGCCGCCATACCGGCCATCAAACCTGGCAGCCGCAATATCTGATGGATCGCCCAAAAGTGCGCAGCGGTATTGGGACAACGACATGCATAAAACAACGTTTACTGAGGCGCAGCCGTGATTGCAGGCATCGATCATTTCGTGCTGACGGTTCGCTCCGTCGAAGACACCTGCGCCTTCTATCAGCGCGTGCTCGGCTTCAGGCGCCTCGACGAGCCGGACCGGCCGACGGCGCTGCTGTTTGGAACGCAAAAGATCAATGTGCATGACGTCGGGCGCACCTTCGAGCCCAAGGCCAAGGCGCCGACTCCGGGCTCCGCGGATTTCTGCCTGGTCGCCGCTCGTCCGCTCTCGGAGATATGCGCCAGCCTGGCGGCCAACGGCGTTGGCGTTGAAGTCGGGCCGGTCGAGCGGATCGGCGCCCGTGGCCCGATGATGTCGGTCTATTTCCGCGACCCGGACGGCAATCTGGTCGAGGTCAGCGAGTATGGGCCGTAGATAGCTGGTTGCTGCCGATTCTGCGGCGAAGTCTCCTCCTCAAATCCGTCGCGATTACACTGTGGCCGGAGTGGCGAAACGCCGGTCCCGCAGGCGACAGCAGCGGACGGCATGCAGCTACGGTTGTTCTGCGGCCAGCGTATCGCTATATCAAGGTCGTTGTTGCCTTTCGACGGCCGCAAAGCGCAAAATGTAGCTGTCGCGCCCGGCCCGGGATGGTCGGAGCGGCAGCTTTGGATATCAGGACAGGAACAGAGTGCTTTTTCGACGCCGCAAGCCTGACGGTTTTCTCGAGCGGATGCGTATCTATCTGTGGCCACGCCGCTCTTTCTCGCGCTCGCTGCGTCTGGCGGACAGAGCTGGAACCGCCGGACGGGAAGTTCCCGCCGAATGATCATTGGCATCGGCAGCGACCTGATCGATATCAGACGCATCGAAAAATCGCTGGAGCGCCATGGCCAGCGCTTCATCC
>NZ_RZSX01001288.1:0-1223 GCF_004023105.1 Mesorhizobium sp. M5C.F.Ca.IN.020.32.2.1
GGTCTTGATCTCGCCGACCTCGACCTTCAACCTTTCGGCAAGTGCGGCATCGCCCGAACGCATGGCATTGCCGATCTCCTTCGACGCAGCGTTACGGCGCTCCTGCCTGGTCTGCAGCTCGGTCAGGTGTTCGCGCCGCGCCTCGTCCCTGGCAATCAGATCATCGACCGTGGACTGCGCATCCTGAGCCGACCACGAGCGCTTCTTGAGCGCTTCGACAAGGGCCTTCGGGTTGTCGCGAATCCATTTGATGTCGAGCATGGTTGTTCGTCCTCGGCGGGCATGTCGCCCAAAAGTGCGCAGCGGTTTTGGGACAACGACATGCCCAAAATAAAGACCTAAAACGCATCGCATTTTAGGCCAGAGGGCGTAAACCGCATCCTTGATCGATGCAAGATGTGAAGGCCGAGTTCCTTCGCGCCCCCCTCTGTCCTGCCGGACATCTCCCCCACAAGGAGGGAGATTGGCAGCTTTGCCGACGGCTCACCTATTCCACCCTGCAGATTAGCGAAAGTCGCGACGACAGCCGATCTCCCCACCCGTGGGGGAGATGTCCGGCAGGACAGAGGGGGGCGCGACAGGATGCAACCTATGTAGATGCAGACTTCGTAGACGACACGTCCGCCGACTTTTCGGCCGCCGTTTCCGCGGCCTCCCGCTTCTCGCGCGCCAGACGTTCCCGTTCCTTGCTGCGCTCGATCAGCCGGGCCGACCAGATCGAGACCTCGTAGAGAAGGATCGTGGGAACGGCCAGACCGATCTGGCTGATCGGGTCGGGCGGCGTCAGAATAGCCGCGACGACGAAGGCGATGACGATCGCCCATTTGCGCTTTTCGACCAGCGCCTCGGACGACAGCATGCCCACCCGCGTCATCAGACTGGTCACCACCGGTAACTGGAACACCAGCCCGAAGGAGAAGATCAGCGTCATGATCAGGCTGAGATATTCCGACACTTTCGGCAGCAGGGAAATCTGCACCTGGTCGTCGGTGCCGGTCTGCTGCATGGCGAGGAAGAACCACATCACCATCGGCGTGAAGAAGAAATAGACCAGCGACGCGCCCATCAGGAACAGGATCGGCGAAGCGATCAGGAACGGCAGGAAGGCGTTGCGTTCGTTCTTGTAGAGGCCGGGCGCGATAAATTTATAGATCTGCGTGGCGATCAGCGGAAAGGCGATCACCATGCCGCCGAACATCGCCAGCTTGACCTGGGTGAAGAAG
>NZ_RZSX01001289.1:0-1221 GCF_004023105.1 Mesorhizobium sp. M5C.F.Ca.IN.020.32.2.1
AATGTCGGCAGCAACGGCATGGGCTGTCTCGTCCGTCGCATCGTCGTCCAGCAGTAAATCCTGTTCGAGCGACGCGGCAAGCTCGTCGTTCCCGAGCTTGTCGTTCCCTGCCAAATCGTCTTCGAAAGGCGACACGTCTTCGAGCGAACTGGCAAGCGCATCGTCGAAATCGTCATCGAACGCAGCTTCAACAGCTGGCGCGGATGCTTCGGCAACACCAGAACGGGCGTCGTCGGCAGCAACGGCATGGGCGGTTTCGTCCGCCGCATCATCGTCCAGCAGGAAATCCTGTTCGAGCGACGCGGCAAGCTCGTCGTCCACGGCGTCGGTGGCAGCCGGTTCGAAAGCCGGCTCGCGAATCTCGGTTGCGCCGTCGTTGTCGTCGGCGCCGAATTCGCCCATCAATTCCTTCTCGAGATCGATGTCGAAATCGCCCTCGTCCGCCGGCTGGCTGGCTGGGGCCGCCTTCGGGTGGGCCTGCGGCTTGACCGGCTGGCGCGGGTCGAATCCCATGATCCTGGTCAGTTCCGCGAACGGATCATCGTCGGCGATATCGTTTTGGGCGGCTGCTCTCAGCTGGGTTCTGTCTGCCATTATTGTTCCCGAACTCGCACTCATTCGGACGCCATGGACGTCGCGCAGGGTTGGCCCTTACCAGCGCAATGTGGGCAAAAGGTGACAGGTTTTTTAGTCAAACCTAACGCATTTCAGTGGGCGCATCGGCCCCGATCAGCATCAGGCCGGACGTCAAAACGTCCGAAACAGCCTGCACCAGCCCTAGTCTGGCATGCGTCAATTGTCGGTCGTTAACCTTAACAAAACGTAAGTCCGGATTCTCGGTCCCGCGGTTCCAATGTCCGTGGAAGCTGGAGGCGAGATCGTAGAGGTAGAATGCCAGCCGGTGCGGCTCGAGCGCAAGTGCCGCGGATTCAATCAGCCGCGGATATTCGGCAAGCTTCCTGATCAGGCCGATCTCGCCTTCGTCGGTCAGCGAAGCGGTGGCGGCGGCCAGCCGATTGCGGTCGAAATTGGCCTCGCCCAACTGTTCGCTCGCCTGCCGGAACACCGAATGGCAGCGCGCCGAAGCGTACTGCACGTAGAACACCGGATTGTCCTTCGACTGCTCGGTCACCTTGGCGAAGTCGAAATCGAGCGGCGCATCGTTCTTGCGGTAGAGCATCATAAAGCGGATCGGATCGCGGCCGACCTCCTCCACCACTT
>NZ_RZSX01000128.1:0-9992 GCF_004023105.1 Mesorhizobium sp. M5C.F.Ca.IN.020.32.2.1
ATCTTGCACCGCGCCGCAACGGCGGCACCTTCTGCCAGTGACGACCGACATGCGCGCCGCAATTTGGCCGCAGCCGTAAACGCGGCCGCTGATTTTTCCTTTACTCTTGGCGGTTAAGCTCTGTCTCATCTGATCATGAGCCCGAAAAGTGGGATCCGGTTTTCGGAGAAAGGTCATGATCAAACAACGAGACAGAGCCTGATCGGGACCAGGCTCGGGGACAGGGATCTTGTCGATGGCCGGGATATTTCGCGCCGCGCTTGTCGCCGTGCGGCAAACCAGACGCGCGCGCATGATTCCCGGCGCGCTTGCCGTCGTAGCGATCTCGGCATGCACCACCGGCAGCGTACTTTCGCTGGAACCGGCCGTCGATATCGGAAGCCAGACATCAGCCGTTCCGAACTACGCGGGCATGCAGCGCCTCGTCCCCTCCAACCCATTCATGACCGCCGCCTATCCGCGCATGGACGAGCCGATGGCGCCAACCGAACAGATGCCGGCCAGCGAGGTCGACTGCCGCAAGGAATTGAAGCGCCTGGGCGTCGTCTACACCGACCTTGCGCCGATCCGCGAAGGCCAGTGCGGCATCGACTATCCCGTCAAGGTCTCGGCTATCGGCAGCATCGGGATGAAGCCGGCCGCGACACTGACCTGCGACATGGCCGCCACCTTCGCCGGCTGGACCAGGAATGAACTCGTGCCCTCCGCCCGCTGGCGTTATTTCTCCGGCGTCAAGACCATTCGCCAGGGCTCGAGCTATTCCTGCCGCAGGATCGCCGGCGAAGGCGTGCTGTCGGAGCACGGCAAGGGCAACGCCCTCGACGTCATGAGCATCGAGCTCGGCAATGGCAAAGATATCGACGTGCGCAAGCCCGGCCTATTCGCCTTCCGCACGCGCGGCTTCCTCAACACTGTGCGCGCCGACGGCTGTGAGTATTTCACCACTGTGCTCGGCCCCGGCTACAATTACGATCACCGCAACCATTTCCATTTCGACATCAAGAACCGCAAGAACGGCTACCGCGCCTGCCGCTGAGCCCAAGCGATGCCCACTGCCCAAGTTCTGCGCCGCCGCGTAGAATGACGCCACATAAGGTGATGCCGTATCGCCTGGGTGGTATCTCGTGAGCCGACGAAGCCTTCGACGACGCGCAACGATCTGGCTGGTGGCGTTCTGTGCCGGCTATCTCGTGCTCGCCTATTTCGCCGCACCGGAATTCTGGACCCTGCGGGACCGCAACTTCCGAACGCAGCGCTTCGAGATGGTGACGCACACGCCGCAGGGCATTGCGGGCGATCCGATCAATGTCGGCATCGTCGGTACCAAAAAAGAGCTGGTCCACGCCTTCGCCGTCGCCGGATGGGACACGGCCGACGCCCTCACGCTGAAGACCGCGATCGAGATCGGCGAAAGCGTGCTGTTCGATCGGCCCTATCCCGACGCGCCGGTCAGCCGGTTGTTATTTGAAGGCCGTGCACAGGATCTCGCCTTCGAGAAGCCGGTCGGCGACAGTGCCGACCGGCGTCATCACGTCCGCTTCTGGCAGACAGATGCGACCGGAGACGATGGCCGGCCGCTCTGGCTGGGTGCGGCAAGTTTCGATCGCGGCGTCGGCCTCAGCCACGACACCGGCGCGATCACCCACCATATCGGTCCCGACATCGACGCCGAGCGCGACTTCCTGATCCGCGACCTTTCTGCCGCAGGCATGCTAATCTCGACCAGCGAGATATCAGGCATCGGTGCGACAAAGACCGGGCGCAATGGCGGCGGTGATCCCTATTTCACCGACGGCAAGGCGGTAGTGGGCGTGCTGCTGCAGTTGCCGTAGGCGCAAGACGAGCCGCTGGCCTCCGGCTCACGTCGCCCTGATCGAGCATTTTTCGTCGCCACCATGGGATGCCGTGTGAGATGGTTGCGCCCGCCGCCATGAAAAATGACGTCCATCTATTTTCGAAGACCTCACCGCAATGCTATTGACCCCTCATGCTTTACGCTGAAATCGCTATCGTGGTCGTCCTCATCTGCGTGAACGGCCTTCTGGCAATGTCCGAGCTTGCCATCGTCTCGTCACGGCCTGCCCGCCTCATGGCGATGATCGACCGCAACGTGACGGGTGCCGGACGCGCCTTGGCGCTCGGCTCCAATCCAGGCAAATTCCTGTCGTCCGTGCAGATCGGCATCACCCTGGTCGGTGTTTTGTCAGGCGCCTTTTCCGGCGCCACGCTCGGTGAGCGGCTGTCCGTGTTCCTGGCATCGACCGGCATCCGCGAAAGCCTTGCCGACCCGATCGGCGTCGGCATCGTCGTCGCCCTCATCACCTACTTCTCGCTCATCATCGGCGAACTGGTGCCCAAGCAGATCGCGCTGCGCGATCCCGAACGCGTCGCCGCCAGGGTTGCTCCGGCGATGACCATCCTTGCCACCGTCTCGGCGCCGCTGGTCTTCCTGCTCGACATTTCCGGCCGTGCTATGCTGTGGCTGCTTGGCCAACGCGGTGAAAGCGAGGAGAAGGTCACCGACGAGGAGATCAAGATGCTGGTCGCCGAGGCCGAGCATCACGGCACCATCGAATCCGACGAGCGGCGCATGATCGCCGGCGTCATGCGGCTCGGCGACCGCGCCGTCCGCGCGGTGATGACGCCGCGCACCGAGGTCGACTGGATCAACCTGCAGTCCGATGACGTGGCGACCCGCAAGCTCTTGATGGAGACCCAGCATTCGCGCCTGCCAGCCGGCGATGGCAGTGTCGACGCCATGATCGGCGTCGTCCAGACCCGCGACGTGCTGGCCGCGATGCTTGGCGGTCGCGCACTCGACCCGCGCCGGCACGTGCGCACCGCTCCCATCGTCCATGACCAGGCCGACGCGCTGGATGTCCTTTCGACTCTCAAGGAATCCAACGTGCCGATGGCGCTGGTCCATGACGAATACGGCCATTTCGAAGGTATTGTCACCCCGGCGGACATACTGGAAGCCATCACCGGCGTCTTCCGGGCGGACCTCGACGCCGACGACGAGGAAAACGCCGTCAAGCGCGAGGACGGCTCATGGCTGCTCGCCGGCTACATGCAGGCCGACGAGATGGCGGACGTTCTCGGCATCGACCTGCCCGAGAACCGCGACTACGAGACTGTCGCCGGTTACGTGCTGTCGCACCTGCACCATCTGCCGACGACCGGCGAATGCGTGGATGCGCAGGGCTGGCGCTTCGAGGTCGTCGACCTCGACGGCCGCCGCATCGACAAGCTCATCGCCACGCGCCTGCCCGGCGGCCATCGCGAAATCGTGCGCTAACAATCAACACGATGTCTGCGCCTGTTCGCAAGCAGGAATGAGCCTGTTCCGGTTAGAGTGTCCTAATGGTAGTGCCCGTCTTGCTCCGGCAAGGATATCCCGAAGACCCGCACCAAATCGGCGACCTGTTCCGGCGATAGGTAGCGGGGATTGAGGCCGCGCAACAGCAGATAGAGCTTTGCGGTTTCTTCCAGCTCCTCGGTAGCGAATACGGCGGCCTCGAGCGTTTCGCCCGCGACCACGGGACCGTGGTTTGCCAGCAGCACTGAGGAGTAGCGCCCGGCGAGGCCCTTGATCGCAGCGACAACCGCCGGGTCGCCTGGGCGATGATAGGACACCAGCGCGGTTTGTCCGGCGCGCATCAGGTAGTAGGGCGTCATCGGCGGCAGCACCGCCTTAGGATCGATTTCCGGCAGCATGGAAAGGGCAACTGCGTGTGTCGAGTGCAGGTGCACGATGGCGCGCGCCTCTGCCCTCGTCTGATAGAGCGCAGTATGCAATGGAATTTCCTTGGTCGGCGCATCGCCAGAGGTCAGCCGGCCTTGCGCATCGAGGCGTGAAATTCGGGCAGGATCCAGGAATCCTAGCGAGGCATTGGTGGGTGTGACCAGCCAGCCGCCATCATCGAGCCGCAGGCTGATATTGCCTGACGATCCCGGCGTCAGCCCGCGCTCGAACAATGAACGTCCGAAGCGGCAGATATCGTCCCTCAGCTTGGTTTCAGTCACGTCGTCGCTCCTTCAATCAGCTCGAACCCGATATCGACCACCGCGGATGGCCCATCGGAGCAGACGAGCCGTGCTCCGATCTCACCGACGGTCACTCGCGGCGTCAGGATGGTCGAAAGTGGCTGCGGCGCGCTTCTGGCTACATCGAGACCGTTGTAGCCGAAGATCGCCAGCCGGTCCGGTATCGTGATGCCGTGGGCGAGACAGTGGAAATAGCCGCCGATCGCCATGTCGTCGTTGGAGAAGTAAACCGCATCCAGATCGGGACAACGCTCCAGCAATCGAGCCAGCCCGTCGCGCCCGGCTTCGATCGAAGATGCGGCACGGATGATTTCTTCTCCGATGATGCTCAGCCCAGCTTCGCCCAAGGCCGCGCGAAACGCTGCGAAACGCTTGGCCGCGCGGAGGTCCAGGCTGAGGTCGTGGCCGACGTAGCCGATGCAGCGATAGCCGCGCGACATCAAATGCTGAGCGCTCACCCGGCCTGCCTTGCGGTTGGAAAAGCCCACGACGATGTCGATGCCCTCGCCATCGGTATCGAGCAATTCGGCCACTCTGATGCGGGCGTTCCGCAGCATCGCTCCGGTGCGCTCGGTGTGCTCGAGCCCCGCTACCATCATCCCGGCTGGGCGCCAGCTGAGGAGTGACTCGATGACGTTCTCCTCTCGCTCCGGATCGTAGTCGGTCACCGCGACGACAGGTTGGAAGCCGGCGCCGACCAGTACCGTATTGGCGCCGCGCAGCACATCCGGAAAGACGATGTTGCTTAGCGAGGGAATGACGACACCGACGAGCTTGGACCCCATGGAGGCCAGGGTTCCCGCGATCCGGTTTGGCACATAGCCGAGGCTCCGCGCGGCAGTGAGTACGCTCTCGCGTGTCTTGGTTGAGAAGGAACCATGCCCTCGCAACACGCGCGAGGCGGTGCTTTCGCCGACGCCAGCCGCGCGAGCGACGTCAGTGAGGGTTATCATCGCGCCGGTTTGCGTACCGTCTTCTGCTTCGCTCTGCATTCCGGTTTCTAGGCTCGATGCGTCGGTACGACTCCAATTCCTGACGCTTCTTTTGTCACATTCAGGCGCCGCACTCAACAGAATTTGGCAGCGCTGCCACTTTTGGTTTGGCAGCGCTGCCATTCTCGTGTTATGAGCTATGCAAGCGCTGCCAAAATTCAGCCAGGGGCGTGAGACCCTGAGGGACCACCGCTACGTTATTGGGAGGAAACAGATGACGATACTGACCCCGACGCTTCCGGCTGAGGCCGGAGCAGAAGACGACATCAAAAGGATTGCCTACAGCAAAGTCTTCTGGCGCATCGTGCCGTTTCTGATGCTGTGTTATGTCGTCGCGTATCTCGATCGGGTCAACGTCGGCTTTGCCAAGCTGCAGATGTCGACCGACCTTGCCTTCAGTGAAACCGTCTACGGCCTTGGCGCCGGCATCTTCTTCATCGGCTATTTCCTGTTCGAGGTCCCGAGCAACGTCATCCTGCACAAAGTAGGGGCACGCGTCTGGATCGCCCGCATAATGATCACCTGGGGCCTGATTTCAGCCGGTTTCATGTTCACTGCATCTGCCCCGATGTTCTACCTGCTGCGCTTCCTGCTCGGTGTCGCCGAGGCTGGTTTCTACCCCGGCATCATCCTCTTCCTCACCTACTGGTATCCCTCGCATCGGCGCGCCAAGATCATCGCGATATTCATGTCCGCGATCCCCATCTCGGGGATTTTCGGTAATCCGCTTTCTGGCTGGATCATGGATTCGTTCCATGGCAGCAACGGCCTTGCTGGCTGGCAGTGGATGTTCCTGATCGAAGCGGCTCCAGCAATCCTGCTCGGCATCGCAGTCTTTTTCTTCCTTGACAACGGCATCCGTCACGCCAAGTGGCTGAGCGAAGCGGAGAAGCAGGCGATCGAGCGAGAGATCGCCCAGGAAGAGCACGGCAAGGAACGCTCACACTCCGTCGCCGGCATTTTCCGCGATCCCCGGATCTGGCTGATGTGTCTGATCTATTTCTGCTTCGTAATGGGCCAGTACGGATTGACGTTCTGGATGCCCACCCTGGTCAAGGCGACGGGCGTCGCCGGCAACCTCAACATCGGACTGATCAGCGCAATCCCGTTTATCTGCGCTGTGATCGCCATGAACTTTTTTGGGCGCAGCGCCGACAGATATCGCGAGCGCCGCTGGCACCTGGTGGTTCCCGCTCTCTTTGGAGCAGTCGGCTTTGTGGTTGCAGCTACCTCGCCCGATCCCGCCATCGCGATTGCCTTTCTGTCGCTGGCCGCAGCGGGTGCGATCACTTGTGCGCCGCTGTTCTGGTCACTGCCCACAGCGTTCCTCGGCGGAACTGGTGCTGCGGCTGGTATTGCGCTCATCAATTCGGTCGGAAATCTCGCCGGCTTCGTCAGCCCCTATCTCGTTGGCTATCTCAAGGATCTGACAGGAACGACAGAGGTCGGCATGTACGCGCTGGCCGCAATTCTAGTGGTCGGCGCGATCCTGGTTCTGACGGTCCCACCCAAACTGGTCAACCGCTAGCCGAACCGCCTCATGCAGGGAGTTTCCATTATGACCACCACCGACAAGCAGAAGGACATCCCAGCTGCAGCCGCACTACGGGTCGCGGTTATTGGCCTCGGGTCGATGGGATTTGGGATGGCGGCATCGCTTCGCCGCGCCGGGTTCGAGGTGACGGGCTTCGACGTCAACGAGCAAATCGTGGCGCGCCTTGTCGCTAACGGCGGGCGGGGGGCACAAACCCCCGCCCAGGCCGCCCAGGCCGCGGACATCGTGGTTTCTGTCGTCGTCAACGCGGCGCAGACCGAAGCGATCCTCTTTGGTGCGGATGGAGTGGCCGAAACCCTGCCAGATGGCGCGGTGTTCGTCTCCTCAGCCACCATGGATCCTGACGTTGCACGAAATCTGGCCGCCCGGCTGGAAACCACCGGACGGCTCTATCTCGACGCGCCAATCAGTGGCGGGTCGGTCCGCGCGGCGGAAGGCGCCCTCACCATTCTGGCCTCCGGCAGCGCCGCCGCCTTTGCCAGGGCGCGGCCCGCACTCGACGCGATGGCAACCAAGCTTTATGAACTTGGAGATGAACCGGGCGTCGGCGCGGCATTCAAGATGATAAACCAGTTGCTCGCCGGTGTGCATATCGCGGCAGCGAGCGAAGCCATCGCCTTGGCCGCACGGCAAGGGCTCGATATTCGCAAGGTCTACGAGGTCATCACCGCCTCGGCCGGCAATTCATGGATGTTCGAGAACCGGATTCCGCACGTGCTCGACGGCGACTATGCCCCACGCAGCGCCGTCGACATTTTCGTCAAGGATCTCGGTATCATCCAGGATATGGCGCGCAGCGCCAAGTTCCCCGTGCCGGTCGCGGCCGCAGCGCTGCAGATGTTCCTGATGACCTCGGCGGCCGGGATGGGGCGCGATGACGATGCCTCGGTCGCCCGACTCTACGCAAAGATCACGGGCACCGACTTGCCCGGCGAACCGCAAACCTGACCAGGACCGGACCCAGCCATGCCCCGCTTCGCCGCCAATCTCACCATGATGTTCAACGAATGGCCGTTCCTCGACCGGTTCGCTGCCGCCGCCGCTGTCGGCTTTGAAGCGGTCGAGTTCCTTTTTCCTTACGAGCATAGACCCGATGCGATCGCGGAACGCCTCGCAAAGAACGGTCTTAGCCAGGTTCTGTTCAACCTGCCGCCCGGTAACTGGGTTGCCGGTGAGCGTGGACTGGCCTCCCTGGCAGAACGGTTCCACGAGCTTCAGGTCGGCGTTGAAACAGCGCTCTCCTACGCAGAGGCGACCGGCGTCAAGCGCCTCCATCTCATGTCGGGGATTGCCTCTCGCGACGACAAGGAAGCTGTCGAGGCCTACCGGAAGGCCATCGTCTGGACGGCCGGGAAACTTGCCGACCGAGGCATCGATCTCTTGATCGAGCCGATCAACGGCCGTGACATGCCGGGTTACTTTCTCAACGACTTCGGCTTCGCTGAAGCTCTCGTCCGCGACCTGGCGCTACCCAATCTCAAGCTGCAATTCGACATCTACCATCGTCAGATCATGCATGGTGATGTCACCAAGGCGCTTCGCCGGCTGATGCCGCTCATTGGTCACATCCAGATCGCCAGCGTGCCTTCGCGGCATGAACCGGCGACCGGGGAACTCGATGATCACTTCATTTTCGACGAGCTGGACCGGCTAGGATATGCCGGCTTTGTCGGCTGCGAATACCGGCCGAGGAGCAAGACGCTCGACGGGCTCAGCTGGCTCGCTCGCTATACCGGCGAGCGCCAGCGCCCAATTTCCGGTGCCAAGCGTGGAGTTCTACCATGACGCTCTCGCTCGGCTGCATCGCGGACGATTACACCGGTGCCTCGGACCTGGCGAACACGCTGGCCAAAGAGGGTCTGCGTACGATCCAGACCATCGGAATTCCCACGGACGACCTGGCTTTGCCCGAAGTCGATGCGATCGTCGTTTCGCTGAAAATCCGTTCGATCGCCGCATCTGAGGCGGTCGAACGTGCCCGTGCCTCTGATCGCTGGCTGCGCGAGCGCGGCGCCGATCATGCCATGTACAAGATCTGTTCCACCTTCGATTCGAGTGACAAGGGCAATATCGGCCCGGTGCTCGATTCCCTGCGCGCCGATGCCGGTGAAACAACGGTGCTGGTGACGCCGGCCTTTCCGCAGACCGGTCGCACCGTTTATCAGGGCAATCTCTTCGTCGGCGCGGCGCCGCTCAACGAAAGCCCCCTTAAGGATCATCCGCTCAACCCCATGCACGATGCCAACCTGGTCCGCGTTCTAGCTCGGCAGAGTGCTGTGGCGGTTGGACTCGTCGATCTCTCAATCGTTGCCCGTGGCGCGGAGGCGATCGTCGAGCGGCTGGCACAGCTGGCCTCCGATGGGAACGGAGCAGCCATCACCGATGCCGTCTTCGAGAGCGACCTCGAAGCAATTGGTGCGGCGGCACTTCGTCAGCGATTGTCGATCGGAGCCTCGGGCTTGGGATTGGGTCTTGCCCGCGGCCTGATCGCGGCGGGCAGCGTACGTCGCCACGAGCGGACTGCTGTTTACGGCAAGCCAGCTGCGGGACCAGCAGTTGTTCTTGCAGGAAGCTGTTCACAGGCGACTTTGCAACAGATCGCCAAAGCCGAGCAGACAATGCCCGTCCTGCGGCTCGTTCCTGAAAAGCTTATGAACGGACGAGAGGAGGCAAAGCTTGCCCTCGATTGGGCGGCCGAGCGGATGGCCCGAACTCCCGTCATCATCGCCAGCAGCTCGAATCCGGATGATGTATCTAGGCTGCAAACCCGCTACGGACGCGATGCGGTCGGCCAAGTCATTGAGCAGTCCCTTGCGGCGATTGCCGAAGGCCTGGTGGAACGGGGCGTGCGCCGCCTTATCGTCGCGGGCGGAGAGACATCCGGCGCGGTAATCGACCGGCTTGCCATTCCCGCATTTGGCCTCGGGCAGGAAATCGTTGCGGGCGTGCCCGTGTTGCACAGTATTGGAGGTCGTCACGGCGACATGGTGTTGGCTCTTAAATCAGGAAATTTCGGCGGCGAAAGCTTCTTCGCGGACGCTTTGGCCATCATGGCATAAGCGCCGTGGCGGCTCTGGGGCCGTTTCCAGACGGTCAGGTTTCGGATGCGGCTCAGGGATAGCTGCCGTTCATCCAGGAGGCGCTGGCGCAAATATCCTGACGCGTCGTCGCGAATGTCGTCACGATCGCGATAGGGCGCTCTTCATGTAAGGAGGGCGGGCCTGCCTGCTGGAAATGAGACAGGCCACCGGTCGCTCAACCCGTTTTAGAGCGAACCATCCGCCAGCAACTCGCGGGTGAGTTTCAGTGTCGAGAGGAGGGCGGCCTTGTAGCCCTGGTCGCTGTCGAACTGCGCCTGCTCGGCCTGCTCCTCGGGGCCGTTCGGCTCTTTGCCGCGC
>NZ_RZSX01001290.1:0-1213 GCF_004023105.1 Mesorhizobium sp. M5C.F.Ca.IN.020.32.2.1
GTCGAGTGCTGCGATCGCCGCGTCGCGAAAGCTGCAATGCGGATCGAGCAGTGCCAGCGGTACCTCGTCCTGGCGGGCGGCCAATCCCTTTTGCGAACAGAGCCAGAGCATCGGCTCCCTGAACAAGCCGACCTCGTCCGGCGCCGGTGCCTGTCGCATGGCGATCATCAGATCGAGGATGCCGGTTTGCAGTGCCTCGGCCAATTCGGCGGAGCGGCCGACGCGCAGTTCGATCCTGACGCGCGGATAGCTCGCGGCAAAGGCCCTGAGCAGCTCCGGGAGGCCGCTGTCGGCGAAATCTTGTGTCGTGCCTATGGCCACGCGCCCATCGGCTCGCACGCCCTTGAGGGCCAGCCACGGTTCGCGATGCACAGCAAGGATGCGCCGGGCATGGCCGACCAGATGCTCCCCGGCCGGCGTCAGGCCGCGGCCCCGCCCCTGCGGCACCAGAAGCGGTTCGCCGACAATATCCTCAAGCCGCTGCATCTGCGTGGTCACCGCCGACGCTGAGCGGCCGACAATTGACGCCGCCTGCGCCAGCGAGCCGCCATCGACGAAGGCGAGAAAGGTTTTGAGGAGGTCAGGGTCGAGTGTCGGCATAATTCGATATTATCAAAGTGTCCACCTTAAACAATTCGATTTTCATAATGGAAGAGCGATGGCAAAGATTTCTCACGGCGAAGAGATGCCGCATAACCCGAGGAAAGAAATTTATGCCGATCATCAATGTCAGCGTCTCAGGCAAGCCCGATGCCGCTTTGTCCGCCGCTATCGCCAACCAGGTGACCGAACTGACCGCTACGCATCTGCGCAAGGATGCGACCATCACCGCGGTCGCCATATCCTATCATGACCCCGAGCACTGGTTCGCCGGCGGCAAGTCGCTGGCCGAGCATGGCGCCAACAGTTTCTGGCTCGACATCAAGGTGGTCGACGGCACCAACACCAAGCTTGAGCTGGAAGCCTATCTCAAGGCGATCTTCGCCGCATTTGGCCGCTTGCTGGGTGAGATGCACGAAGAAAGCTACGCCTTCGTGCACGAAGTGCCGGCCGCCGCCTATGGCTACGGCGGCAAGACACAGGAATTCCGTTTCATCAGCGGGAGGTTGAAAGCGGCGTGAGCAGCGCCGTTCAGTTCCACGCTCATCCGCAAGTAATGTTGTCGACGGTGAAGCGTGACAGGCCGGCAGCTTGCAGCCGGTCTGTCCGAGCA
>NZ_RZSX01001291.1:0-1213 GCF_004023105.1 Mesorhizobium sp. M5C.F.Ca.IN.020.32.2.1
GGACGAGGTCGTACCGATGCCGACATGGGCATAGGCGGGCATTGCGGCGGCGAGAAGCAGGATCGCCGAGAGAGACGTGCGATTGATCGTTGCGGGGACCATCGATATGCCTTCCGTTGTCAGGATCGTGCCGTCACGCGGCATTGCGGGCCGGGTCGCAGCCTTCGGCCTTGAGGACGCGCTTTGTCGAGGCGGGATGTTTCGCCAGCATCGCTGCCGGGCGGATCGGGCGCGCTGAAAAATTGCCGCCGCAATTCGGGCAGACGCCGCCCAGCACGTTTACCGCGCAATCGGCGCAGAAGGTACACTCGAAGGTGCAGATCAGCGCATCCGTCGCCTCAGGCGGCAGGTCCTTGTCGCAGCATTCGCAGTTGGGGCGCAGTTCAAGCATTTCCCTCTCCTCACCTTATCGGCTCATGCACCGTCACCAGCTTGGTGCCGTCGGGAAACGTCGCCTCGACCTGGACGTCGTGGATCATCTCGGCAATGCCCTCCATCACCTGCGCGCGGGTGACGACATGGGCGCCGGCCTCCATCAGCTCGGCGACCTGGCGGCCGTCGCGGGCGCCCTCGACGACGAAGTCGGTGATCAGCGCGATCGCCTCCGGGTGATTGAGCTTGACACCGCGTTCGAGCCGCGTGCGCGCCACAATCGCCGCCATGGCGATCAGCAGCTTGTCCTTTTCCCTTGGCGTCAGGTTCATGCTTTTCCCTGGAATGACATAATCGGAATCAGAGTGACCATAATTTGGGCAGACCCGCCCGTCCGTTGAGCAATTCGACAAGCGGAACCAGCCGCTTGCGGAGCTGGTAGCCGTCCTCGGCAAACAGCCTCGCAAGAAGCTTGCCAGATTTCTTCACGCTCCAGACGCTGGCGTCGCCCTGGCCGCTGATGATGTCCCGGGCCGGATCCAGCAAAGCCTCCACCCGCGGTGAGACCATCAGCACCGTCGCCATGGCGATGGCGCCGCCGGCCACGGCCGAACGGCCCAGAATGGCCGCAATGCCGGGCCCGATGCGGAAATCCTCGGCATGAACAAGCGCTCCGTCCTGGCTGACGCGCCAGCGGTCATGGAAATTGCCGTGCGCCGCGCGTTCGCCCATGGCGAGGCGGCCGAAGACGGTCGCCTCGAGCACCAGCGCCTCGGCACCGGCGGCAAGCTCCAGGTCGAGCCTGCGGGCAAACGCCGATCGATCAAAGACGATGGTTTCC
>NZ_RZSX01001292.1:0-1212 GCF_004023105.1 Mesorhizobium sp. M5C.F.Ca.IN.020.32.2.1
ACGTTTGCGATTCTCAACGACAAGCGCGAAAGCCTGCCCGTCGAGCGACTGTGGTGCGGCCTGGCCAGCCAGGCATATGCCACGCGCGTTCAAATCGCGCTTGATCGCACCAGCGCCGCAAAGGGGCAAGTGGCCGTGACGTGCAGCAGCGCGGACGACAGGCTGGCCTGTCGATAGACCCTCGCTTTTCACCAGGTCAGACACCGCCCCCGACCTTCACTCTGCCGCCAGGAATTTGTCAGTGAAGACGTCGTCGGCCGACAGGGCCGTTTTGAGGACGCCCTGATCCGTCAGCGTCTTCAAGGTCTCTTCCCACTGGGTCTTGGTCATCCAGCCGAGGCCGTGCTCCTTCGTCGCCGGACTGTTGAACGTCGAAGCGATGTCGGCGTTGAGCTGGGCCAGCAGCACATCCTTCTTTTCCGCGTAGCCCGGAACGGCCTTGGCGGTGATCTCGGCGGCTTCTTCCGGATGAGCTGCGACATAGTCGAAAGCTTCCCTGTAGGCCTTCACGAAGCGGCGCACGACATCGGGCTTGTCCTTGATCATCGCCTCAGAGGTGAACAGCCCCGAGCCATAGGCTTTCCAGCCGTGATCCGCGCCGAGCATGATGCTCAGCGACCCCGGGCCGCCGGCCTTGGCTTCAAGTTCGGGCACTTCGGCGTCGAGATAACCGACCACTGTCTGCACGCGCCCGAGCAGCAGGTAGCTCTCGTAAGGCGGCGAGACGCTGTTGAGCGTCATGTCCTTCTCGCTCATGCCATTGGCAGCCAGAAAACCCCTGAAGAAGATGTAGGTGGAACCTGCCGGATGGATGCCGATGGTCAGGCCCTTGAGGTCGGACGGCTTGGTCAGCTTGAGCGTCTTGGCGAGCGAGATGATGCCCAGCGGCGACTGCTGGTTGACTGCCGCCAGCGCCACGACGGGAACATTCTGGGATCGTGCCACGGCAAGCGTCGGAAGATCGCCGAAGCCGAATTCAGCGTTGCCGTTGCCCACGAGGCGCATTGCGTCCGGCGAGCCAGAGCCTTTGCGGACCTCGATGACATCTATGTCGTTCTTGGCGAAGAAGCCTTTTTCCTTGCCGACAAAGAACATGGCGTGATTGCCGCGCACCACCCAGTCGAGCTGGACGTTGACCGTGTCCGCTGCCAGAGCCGCGTTCGAGAAGCCAAGCGCGCCGACAAACGCCGCAAAGGTGGCTGCCTTGATAAG
>NZ_RZSX01001293.1:0-1210 GCF_004023105.1 Mesorhizobium sp. M5C.F.Ca.IN.020.32.2.1
GATGTCGCGCAAATAGCCTTGCAGCACGAAGAACGAGGTCAGCACGAAGGTGACACCGCCGGCGCTCGCCTGCCCCCACGACCACAAAAGCAGCGAAAGTCCGATCACCGCTGCTCTCAGAAGCAGCAGCATCGACCCTTGCGTGGTGCCGTTGATGGTGCCGCGCACCCAGGTGCGGCGCGTACGCGCGCGCCATCTGGCGACGACTTTGGCAAGGCGCGTCTGCTCGCGCTCCTCGGCGCCAAAACCCTTGACCACGGCGTTGCAGCTCACCGCATCGGCCAGCGAACCGCCCAGGCGCGTGTCCCACGCGTTGGCAAGCCTTGCGGCAGGCGCGACATAGCCAAGCGACAGCAGCGCCGTTACCGCGATGAACAGCACCGAACCTGCGGCGACGACAGCACCCATCAGCGGCCAGAACCAGCCGAGCAGCAGCGTCGAGCCGACGAGCATGACGAGGGACGGCAGCAGCGCGATCAGGATCGTGTCGTTGAGCAGGTCGAGCGCCCACATGCCGCGGGTTATCTTGCGCACGGTCGATCCGGCGAAGCTGTTGGCGTGCCAGTCGGTCGAGAAGCGCTGGACGCGATGGAAGGCGTCGGCGGCGATATCCGCCATCATCTTCAGGGTCAGTTCGACGATGGCCATGAAGGCGAGATTGCGCAGCACAACGCCGGTGAGCGCCAAGGCTACCAGCATCGAAAAGGCCGCCATCGCCGCATTCCACGCGACATCGTCCGCTGCAGCACTGCTGGCAACGGCATCGACCAGTCGGCCGGAATAGAGCGGCGTCAGCACGTCGGCCAACGTCGACAGCAGGAACGTGCCCATGATGAGCGAAAGCCGCCACGGCTGACGCCGCCAATGACTGAGCGCGAAGCCGAGAACGCTGCGAAAGGCGCCCGCGCGCAAATCTATCTGAAAACGAGCCATGATGTCATTCGGGCGCAAACGAGCCCGGTCCCGGTAAGGTCGAAAATTGAAAAAACCGCGTGGGGCGAATTAGCGCCCGGGAATGCGGAGGTTCGGCATATTTGGCGGCTCACCCGAATACGGGCGGCGACCGGCATCGACGAAGGCCTGTTGTCAATTCGGCTTGGCCATGAAGGTGAAAACCTTCCGGCGGGCCACCTGAGACCTAGGCTTCGCGGCCTCGCATAACGATGTCAAATCCCGGCATTCGGTCCTCCCGAAAGGGGAATCGCGGAAC
>NZ_RZSX01001294.1:0-1210 GCF_004023105.1 Mesorhizobium sp. M5C.F.Ca.IN.020.32.2.1
GGCATGATTTGAGAACGCCGATGACGCGCATGCGGCTGCGCGCCGAATTCCTGGCTGGCAACGAAGAACGCGAGAAATGGCTGCACGACCTCGATGAGCTCGATCGCATCGCCGACAGCACCATCCGACTGGTGCGCGAGGAGGTTGACCAGGATGCCGTCGAGCCGGTCGAGTTGGACCGGCTGGTTCGCGACATCGAGGCCGAGATGGTTTCGCTCGGCCATGCCGTGTCGGTCGGCCATCTCGACAAGGTCTCGGTCAGGGCAGGCGCGCTCGGCCTTCGCCGCGCGCTGCGCAACCTGATCGTCAACGCCGCCACGCATGGCAAGGGCTGCGGCATCTCCCTGTCCGCAGCCGACAACCGCGCCACCCTCACCATCGCCGATCGCGGACCCGGCATTCCGCCCGAGCTGCTCGGCAAGGCGTTCGAGCCCTTCTTTCGCGTCGATCCCGGCCGCAGGCAGTCCATTCCAGGCGCCGGCCTCGGCCTCGCCATTGCCAAGGAAATCATCGAACGCCACGGCGGCGCCATCACACTGGAGAACCGCCCGGGCGGCGGCCTTTCACAGAAAGTGGTTTTCGATGCGGTTTCCTGATTCAGCCGTTTGGCGCCATTCTCGACGCACGGCATCGCCGTATCGCCTGATTACCGCAGGCTGAACGTCAAGGGCACATCGACACGCGAGCTAACGCCTTCCGGCGGCGCCGGCACTGTAGCGCCCTGCAGCAGGTCCAGTACACTGCGGTCGAGATCAGGGTCGCCGGATGAACCGGTGATGCGAACGGACGTCACTCGGCCGGAGCCGGCCACCATGAAGGAGACCCTTACGGTTCCTTCCGAACGGCGGGCTCTCGCGGCCTTCGGGTAGCGCTTGTGCCGATTGATCCACCTTGTCAGTTGCGAGTTCCACTTCTTGGCGTCCCCTCGGGACGCAGCCACCGCCTTGGCCGACTTCGGTGCGGCCGCCCTGGCTGCGGGTGTCGCAGCGAGACTGGCCGTCGTCCGCGGCGGTGCGGCTTTCTCCTTTTTCGGACGGTTTTTGGCCTTTTCGACCGGCTTCTTCGCCTTGGCCTCAGCCGGCTCCTTGGCCTTTGCTTGCTTCTTTGTCTTGGCCTCGACGGGTGCCTCGACCGGTTTCGGCTGCGGCAGCGGGATGACCACTTCCGGCGTGACGGCCTCGGCAACGTCCGGCACGACCTCCTCGAGCGG
>NZ_RZSX01001295.1:0-1209 GCF_004023105.1 Mesorhizobium sp. M5C.F.Ca.IN.020.32.2.1
GTCCTGGAATCCGTCGGGCCGGGGTTTTTCCTGCCTTTCCTGCGTCAGCAAGACGTTGACAACGAGATTCCGGAACGTTTCAGCGATCAGTGTCATCTATGCCATTTCATGCTGTCTTCGCCGAAGTACGCCGAGAAGGCGGCCGAGTGGGCGGAGCTGCTGGTGAGCGATCTGGCCGCGCTTCCCGAAAGCGAGCGGCCGGCCGACAATTCAAGACTGGCAGGCTTGAAGGAATTCGGGGCGCAATCGGTGCTGCACATCTAGTGCAGTACGGTCACTATCCGAGGAGGGAACGATGTCGGATACACGATCACCTGGAATGCTGTCACAACTGGGCCTATCGGCAACGGACCGCGAGAAAGTGGCCGAGGTCACCAGCGATCTGATCGCAATCCACGTCTACCGCGAGCTGCAAATCCGCAACGATCTGGCGAAAGTGGCGGGATGCTCGATTATCGGCAACTGCTCCAACGGAAGCTGCGACATCATCGGCAATTGTTCGTCATCTTCCAAGGACATGCTGTGATGGAGGACAATTGGATGAGCGGCACACGCGCACTGGTCGAGGAGAGCCTTTCGACCATCGAGATTGGTCGCCCTGGCGGCGACAAGCTCGTCGATGTCCTGACGCAAATCATTGATGAGGAGGTCGCGCTGATCGTGCGCGAGAATCTTGACGATCGAAAACCGGCGACACCCGGGAAAAGAGAACCGCCAAGCCGACTGTCCGCCGTCGCTGCTCAGCGCGCGGGGTCGAAACCGGGTGGCCGAAAACCGGGAGGCTGACGTTACTTTCGCGCTCAACAACCAAGGGAGGCTTCGCACGAAACATTGGATTAACGCCAAAACTTATCTCGTAACTTGGGAGACGTAATATGGCTGACAGATTGAGCCTTGCAAGTCTGAAACTGAGCGTCGAACAGCGGGAGCAGGTCGCCGAAATCGCTGGCGATCTGATTGCGGTTCAAGTTTATCGCGAGTTGCAACGGGCAGGCGAACGCGCCGCAGATTCCGGCTGCAACATCATCGGAAACTGCTCCAGTTCCTCCAAGAGCGCACTGCTCGAAACGATTGCAAGATAGGGAGCGTCGGGCGTGTGAAGGCATCCCTTCGACCGGGATGCCTTCCATTCCAACCCCAACGAGCCCTCCCGCGATCGCCGCGGCGGTCACTCGACACCCTTTCCGTCCGGGAGCGGCGCGTCAGAGT
>NZ_RZSX01001296.1:0-1209 GCF_004023105.1 Mesorhizobium sp. M5C.F.Ca.IN.020.32.2.1
ACCTTGGCCGCCGAAAGATCGATCGGCAGCGTCACATAGTTCTGCCGCAGCGCCGGAATCGCCTGCGTGACGATCGTCGACAGGAGCAGCACAAGGAACAAGCCGGCCAACGCAACAGCTGCGGCGCCAAGCCATTTGAACCACGTTTCCGTGCGGTAGCGGCCCTTCAGCCGCGCCTTCGCGGCATCGTCGGTATGAATGCTGACCGGCCGTCCGACGGCGCCCAATGACGAGATCGCATCAGTCATATTGCTCTCGGTATTTCTGGACGACGCGCAACGCGACGATGTTGAGGGAAAGCGTGATGCAGAACAGCACCAGGCCGAGTGCGAAGGCTGCAAGCGTCTTGGCGCTGTCGAACTCCTGGTCGCCCACCAGCAGCGTCACGATCTGCACGGTCACGGTTGTGACCGCTTCGAGCGGGTTGGCCGTGAGGTTTGCCGCCAGGCCCGCCGCCATGACCACGATCATTGTTTCGCCGATTGCGCGGCTGACGGCAAGCAGCATCGCTGAAACGATGCCCGGAAGGGCAGCAGGAAGGACCACCTTGCGGATGGTTTCCGATTTGGTCGCGCCGAGGCCGGCGGAACCGTCTCTCAGGGATTGCGGAACGGCGTTGATCACATCATCGGAAAGCGAGGAAACGAAGGGAATGATCATGATACCCATGACCACGCCTGCGGCGAGCGCAGATTCGGACGCGACGTTGAGGCCCAGGCTTTCGCCGATACCGCGGAAGTAGGGCGCAACTGTCAGCGCGGCGAAGAAGCCGTAGACGACGGTCGGAATGCCGGCGAGGATTTCCAGTACCGGCTTTGCGACCGCGCGGACGCTTTTGGAGGCGTAATCCGAAAGGTAGATCGCAGCCATCAGCCCGATAGGCGCAGCCACCAGCATGGCGATGAAGGTGATGAGCAGCGTGCCGGCAAAGAGCGGCACCATGCCAAAAATGTCCTGGTTGACCGCCCCGGCTTCCGCTCCGGCGCCGGTGAAGGCGCTCTGCGGCGACCAATGCGTGCCGAACAGGAACTTGTAGAACGGCACCTGTTGGAAGAACCGCAGGGATTCGAAGATGAGCGAGAGAACGATGCCGACCGTCGTCAGGATCGCGACCACCGAACAGGCGATCAAGAATGCGCGAAGAACGCGCTCGACCACGTGGCGCGCCCGGTAGGCCTGTGCGATGCGCGAATAGGCCCAGTAAAATCC
>NZ_RZSX01001297.1:0-1207 GCF_004023105.1 Mesorhizobium sp. M5C.F.Ca.IN.020.32.2.1
GCTCGGAGAGACGCGGCTGATCGACAATGTTCCGGTCTCGTCACCGCGGAGCGTCGTTGGCGCGCCAAAGGCGACGGCGACCACCGGCAGTCCGGATGCTCAGCTTTCGCCCGCCAGGCGAGAAATGGCCGTCGCAACATCGTAGTCGGCTGCCAGCCGCAATTCACGGAGCGGACGCACGCGCTTGATGGCTTCGGCATAGAGCTCGTGCGCTTTGTAGGCGGCCAGCTCGGCGTCGCTTTCGAATTCCCCATAGACGACCACGTCGATTTCCTTGCTCAGCGGGTCGGACTTCCGGTTGAGAGCGATCTCGAGGCGCGCTGCATGCGGAATCCTGGTCAAGAGCGCCAGCCCATCACGGATGCGCTCGACATTGCCGCCGGACTTGGCGCTGAAGAAGACGATGTGGCGGATCATAAAGAGGCCCGACTCGGGTCGATTTGATTGAGCCGAGCATTATCAGCAGCCTCGTTGCGGGCAAATGACCCTCGACATCCTTTTCGGCTGGCGGCAAAGCCGCCTCTTGATCCAGCTAGTCGAACCGGTAAGCGAAGTCCATGGGACAGGATGGACCGTGACGACTCCCAGGCGGCGCGCGGCATTGGTCTCGTAAGGGTGCAGGTTCCTCCGGCTTGGGCCCGGCGCTCGCGATACTGCCTGCGCGACGGGTTCGGCGCCGCGTCGAGCAGCACGCAGCCAACCGGCAGATCGGATGCCGCAGTGCCCACATGTGCCGGCGCGAGTTTCAGCATACGCAGGACGATAAGCAAATGTTGAAGGCGCTGAATGGCGGTGGGTATCGTTCATGCATGCCCATCGCATTGTGCGCTCGATTGTGGAACCTGGCTCCTAAGAGAACACAGTCCACCCCATGTGTCGGGCCAGACGCTCCGCCGCGGTTGTTCCGAGAGCAGAATTTCCCTGATCGTTTAGCCCTGGCGACCAGATCGCAACTGAAGCGCGTCCAGGGACCACGACCAGAATACCGCCGCCCACGCCGCTCTTACCCGGCAACCCGACCCGACAGGCAAATTCGCCAGAGCCGTCGTAGTGCCCGCACGTCATCATAAGCGCGTTGATGTGGCGGACGTTTTCTACCGAAATGAGCGCTGTCTCAGGCGCTCCAATGAGAAAACGCCCCGCGCACGCCAGTTGCACGCAATTCATCTCAATCGCGCATTGGTGGAAGTATGCACCCAATACACGG
>NZ_RZSX01001298.1:0-1207 GCF_004023105.1 Mesorhizobium sp. M5C.F.Ca.IN.020.32.2.1
ACATGAGACGGTGCGGCGGGCCGAGGGTACGCGCTGCCGCATCTATGCGCCGGTCGGCGCGCATTCCGACCTGCTTGCCTATCTGGTCCGCCGGCTGCTCGAAAACGGCGCAAACTCCTCCTTCGTCCACCAGCTCACCGACGAGGAGGTCGAGCCGGAGGATATCGCTCGCGACCCACTGGAAACCGTCGAGAAACAGGGTCCGGCCAGCAATCCGGCGATCCCCAGCCCGTCGGCGATCTTCGGTGCTGGCCGCCGCAATTCGAAGGGGTTCGACATCACCGATCCCGTGGCGCTGGCCGCGATCGACAAGGCGAAGGTCGAGTTTGCCGGGCCGGACCGCTGGCACGCCAAGCCGATCACCCGGGCCGCCGGCTATGGCAAGCAGCGTCCGGTGGTCAATCCGGCAAAGCCGGAAGAGGTGGTCGGCACGGTCAGCGAGGCCACCGCCAAGCAGGTCGCGACCGCCGTGCGCATCGCGGTGGAGGCGCAGCCGGCATGGGCGAGGCGGGCCGTCGCCGAGCGCGCCGCCATCCTCAACCGCGGCGCCGACCTCTATGAGGCCAATGCTGTCGAATTCTTCGCGCTCGCCGCCCGCGAGGCCGGCAAATCACTGGCCGACGGCGTCGCCGAAGTGCGCGAGGCGGTCGATTTCCTGCGCTATTACGCAACCGAGGCGGCCAATGCCGAACCTGGAACCGAGGCGCGCGGCGTGATCGCGTGTATCTCGCCATGGAATTTTCCGCTCGCCATCTTCACCGGCCAGATTGCGGCAGCTCTCGTCACCGGCAATTCGGTCATCGCCAAGCCGGCCGAGCAGACGCCGCTGATCGCCTTCCGCGCCGTCGAATTGCTGCGCGAAGCCGGCGTGCCGGAAGACGTCATCCAGCTTCTGCCCGGCGATGGCCCCTCGGTCGGCGGCCCACTGACATCAGATCCGCGCATTGCCGGCGTCTGCTTCACCGGCTCGACCGAGGTCGCCAAGCTGATCGAAAAGCAGTTGGCCGAGACCGCCGCGCCCGACGCCATGCTGATCGCCGAGACCGGCGGGTTGAATGCCATGATCGTCGATTCCACCGCGCTTCCCGAACAAGCAGTACGCGACATCCTTGCCTCGGCCTTCCAGAGTGCCGGCCAGCGCTGCTCGGCGCTGCGCGTGCTCTATGTGCAGAAGGACGTCGAGAAGAAGATGCTGGAGATGCTGAAG
>NZ_RZSX01001299.1:0-1204 GCF_004023105.1 Mesorhizobium sp. M5C.F.Ca.IN.020.32.2.1
CCGTGCGGGTCGTCGGTGTATTTTTCCAAATAGGCGCGGTCGGCCATGCCGTCACGGAACAGCACATGCATCACCGCGCAGGCCAGCGCGCCGTCGGTGCCGGGCTTCAGCACCAGGCCGAGATCGGCCTGCTTCATCGTCGCATTCTCGTAGACGTCGATGACGACGATTTTGGCGCCGCGTTCCTTGCGCGCCTTGATCGCGTGGGTCATGACGTTGACCTGGGTGACCACGGCATTGGTGCCCCAGATCACCACGCAGTCGACTTGGCCATCTCGCGCGGGTCGGGACCGCGCAACGCCCCGGCGCCCATCATCCAGCCGGTCCAAGCCAGGTTGGTGCAGATAGAACCGAAGAAGCCGGAGTAATTTTTCGCGTGGCGCAGCCGCTCGATGCCGTCGCGCTGCACCAGCCCCATCGTGCCGGCATAGTAATAGGGCCAGACCGTCTCCGAGCCGCATTTTGCCTCGGCCGCAATGAATTTTTCGGCGACGAGGTCGAGTGCGGCCTCCCAGCTCGCTTCCTTCCAGACGCCCTCGCCTTTGGCGCCGGCGCGGATCAGTGGCTTCAACAAGCGGTCGGGGTGATGGACGCGATCGGCATAGCGGGCGACCTTGGCGCAGATGACGCCTGACGTATATGTGTTGGCCTTTGCGCCATGGACGCGGCCGATGCGCTTGCTGTCGAGTAGCTCGACCTCGAGCGCGCAGGTCGAGGGGCAATCATGCGGACAGGCCGAATGGCCGATCCTGAGCTTGGCGTGCTGATTCATAGGGCCAAACTAGCCGTTTATGGCGGCGGCGTGTAGGGCCAGATGGCGCTACTCCGCCGTGCCTTCCTCGTATTCCGCCGACATTGACAGCCATTTTTCCTCATGGGCGGCCAGCGTCTGGGCCAGTTGCGAGCGCTCCTTGGCCAGCCGTGTCGCCGTCGACGGGTCCTTTTCATAGACCGCCGGGTTGGCGAGTTCGTCCTCAATCAAGTCGATGCGCTTACGGATGCGGTCCATCAGCGCTTCGGTGGCGCGGATTTCCTTGGCCAGCGGCTCGAAGGTGGCGCGGCGTGCGGCCGCGTCGCGGCGGCGGTCGGCCTTCGAGGCTTTTTCGGCTTCGCGCTTGCCGCGGCGGTCGCCGGAGACACCGGTGACCAGCGTCTTGTAGTCATCGAGGTCGCCGTCAAAAGGATTGACCGTCCCTTCCTTGAC
>NZ_RZSX01000129.1:0-9966 GCF_004023105.1 Mesorhizobium sp. M5C.F.Ca.IN.020.32.2.1
ATCTCAGGCACTGGAGCGCCGGCTGGATGCCGTTCGCGCTCAACGAGGCGACACGCTATATCAGCCCGACCAAAACTCCTGAGTTCCTGGCTGCCGGACTGCCGGTGGTCTCCACGGCGATTGTGGACGTCGTGCGCACCTATGGCGCCGAAGGCCTGGTCGACATTGTTGACGCCGAAGACATCGAAACCAAGCTTCGGTCCCTTCTGTCACGTCCCCGGAATTTCCTGTTGAAGGAAGTCGATGCCTACCTCGCCAACATGTCCTGGGAACGAACGTGGGACGCTATGGCTGCCCATATCCAGCGCGCCTATGCAATGAAAAGCATTGTGCCTTTGCGCCGGGGAGCCTGACCATGTTCGATTGGTTGATTGTCGGCGCCGGCTTCGCTGGCAGCGTGCTCGCCGAACGCATCGCATCGCAACGGCTGGAAAGCGTCTTGCTCATCGACCGGCGAAATCACGTCGGCGGCAACGCTTATGACTGTTACGACGAAGCTGGAATTCTGGTCCACCGCTATGGGCCGCATATATTCCACACCAACGCCCAATCGATCATAGACTACCTCTCGCAGTTCACCGAATGGAGGCCTTACGAACATCGCGTACTGTCTTCGGTCGACGGAAAACTGCTGCCGATACCGATCAACCTCGACACGATCAATCGTCTGTACGATCTTGAATTGACGCCCGAGCAGTTGGAGGAGTTCTTCGCATCCCGACGAGAGACGGTCGAGGAAGTCCGGACAGCTGAAGACGTAGTTGTGAGCACCGTTGGCAGGGAACTCTACGAAAAATTCTTTCGCGGCTATACAAGGAAGCAGTGGGGTGTCGATCCGGCCCAACTAAGTAAGTCCGTGACTGCGCGGGTCCCAACGCGGATCAACCGCGATGATCGCTACTTTGGCGACACTTTCCAGAATATGCCGGCTGGCGGGTATACACGCATGTTCCAGCGCATGCTGGACAACCCAAGGATCAAGATCATGCTGCAGACCGATTATCGCGAAATTCGCGACAAGATCCCCTTTCAGCGGATGATCTACACTGGGCCGGTCGATGAGTATTTCGACTGGAGCCTTGGTCGTCTGCCTTATCGGTCACTTCGGTTCGAGCACGTGACACTTGATTGCGAGCAGTTTCAGCCGGTCGCCGTTGTCAACTATCCGCAGACGGAAAACTATACCCGCATTACCGAGTACAAGCATCTGACCGGACAGCAGAGTCCTAAGACCAGCCTGACTTACGAATATCCAACCGACATCGGCGATCCCTATTACCCGGTGCCGCGGGCGGAAAACGAGGCGCTGTACAAACGCTATGAAGCACTGGCAGCGGCGTGCCCCGAAGTGTGGTTCGTCGGGCGCCTGGCCACGTACCGCTACTACAATATGGATCAGGTTGTCGGTCAGGCTCTGGCGACATTCGCGCGCATTCAACAGAGCCTGCCGGCAAACGGCACGGTGCAGATGCTTACGCAGCGGACGATGCTCGGCCAACATTCGGAGCAGTTCCCCACCTACTGACGTAGCCCGCCCCTTCTTCGACCGCTACGAAACAGCTGCCGCGAACAGTGTGCGCTGGCGCTCCAATTCATTTGCAACCGGCTGGCGAAGACTGCGCGAACCGTCGGCATGAATCGTGGAGAATAAGCCGACTTCCGCGTGGCGCGAATTGTCCCAGCCGGGATACGCAGTCACCGGGTACAGACATATACCCTGAATCGGGGCACCACGGCTCATTGCGTCGCGGACCTCATCGCAAACATAATGGAGCCATGCCGGTCGGCCTGATCCTTCAGCGCCTGTCTCGGCGATAAACATGGGCTTTCTGTAGCGCTCTGCGACTTCGACCAACATGTCGGAAAGCGCCCGATATTCGTGGTGGCCCATCGGTATCGTTGGCCCCTGAAAGTACCATTGGTTGTGCGGATAAAAGTTAAGTCCGATGACGTCGACACAGTCCTCGGCGCCGCCCAATTCGGGCTCGGCACGGCCCGTCAGCATGTCATAGGCTTCAAACTGGCCCTGACGGACATTTTCCGCGCGCCGCTGCTCGGCACGACTACGGTCACGGGGAGCAACATGGATTAGCGGTTCAGCCCATATGAACCGGCAACCAGGTTCGGCATCGCGCATCGCCTTGACGCCCGCAACCGCTGCCCTCACAAGCTGTCGCTTGAACCATCGCCGCTTCTTCGGCCCCACGCGTGGGAAATAGCCGACCTCTATCGCCCATGCTAAAAATGAGATCTCATTGATCGGGCACACCAAGGGAGCTACTCCTGTGATGGAGCGATGGACTCGGACAGCTTCAGCGGCGAAGCGGACATAGGCTTCTGTAAAGTCTGGGGCGCCTTGGTCTACGTGATCTGGTGAGCCATAGTGGAATATATCCCAGACGACCTGCACCCCCGCCGCGTGAGCCGCTTCGATCATTGAGATCCAACCCGACCAGTCGAAGACTCCTGGCGCAGTTTCAATCAGGTGCCAGCGCAAGCCGTCGCGGATCGTGCGAAGCCCAAGGGCAGCACAGCTGCGATAGTCGCCGAGAGCATGTTTGTCGTGTGCGGTTGCGCGAATCAAATCGAGGCGCACTCCGTCGCCGCGCCGATGCGAGGAACATTCGAAGCCAGCCATGAAGAAGCTGGCAAACGCGGACGGATATTCGCCCGGCGGACGCGCCGGCTCGTCGCTCATGCGTGCGATCCGTCGGCCAAGGCTCGCGCCAGCGCTCCCGCTAGGCGATCGACCATTGCCAGTTCCGACCCGCACCACAATTTCTTTCGGGCCGCCATCACCTCGCCTCTGAGTGGTACGGGTGCAAGCGTGGAATGTTGACCAAGCGAGCGAGAGCGGAGGCGAGTCCAGGTGTTGTCGGTGAGCAGAGGTCGACCTCAGAATGACAGACTGGCGCTCTCAAGCCCAGCCTCGTTGATCGTCGTCGCGCTGCATTGTCCCTCCTAATGGAATCCGAGGAAGGAGAAGATCGCAAGCACGACAACAATAAAGCCGATGAGATGGCGCAATCTCCCCCACATTGCGTACCGAACTTGCCTGCGACCGTGAGGTTCCCCTTCGGTTGAAATATTTCTGGTTGGGCGGTCGACCCGCCAACTTGGCATTTCTGCTCCGTACCTTTGACGCCCACGCGACTTCAGCCCTCGCTACGCTTACTGACTGATTTTGATTGGTGTGATCGCGGACGCCAGGTGGGCGACGTCAGGAATGCGCCAGACATGATTATGAGCCCACGCCCTCGCCGCCCCTGTCCCGCGCTCATTTTGCGGCGGCAAGCGGCGCCTTCTTGGCAGGACGCAACCGGCGGCGCATGCGGCGCTTGGCAGCGATCTTCAGCGCAACCGGCGGATCGCTCGACAACGCGCCCTGAACGGCTTCGACCATGCCATACGCCACAAAATCGGCGTTGATTTCATTGACCAATTCGATGGCTGTGTTTTTGTCGTCGCCGTCCTCCGACCAGAACACGATCCCCACCCGCAGCGCCCTTTTGACACGTTTCAGCCGACGAACCAGGAAACGGGCATGTTTGACGGAGTCGCGGTTCAGGAATCCGACCACAACGGTGTCGACAGCGTCGAGTTCGAGCCGGCGAATGCTCGCCGGTTCCATGTCGGCAAAGCTCGCCTTCGAGACCGTCGCCCCTTGCACTTCGAGCACCTGCGCCAGCATGGCGGCGGCGGCATCGTCGAGTTCCCCGCGGCCGCCGGCACAAAGCACTGAGACGTCCGTGCCATCCGGGAGTTCGATGTCGTCCTCGCTCACCCCTTGAGCCTGCTTGTCCTCATCCGCTGTGGCAGGCTCGGCCGCGGCCGGATCATCGTCCTCCTCTGCTTCCTCCCGTGCGCTATCGTCGAGGTTCGCCACCAGCGTCTGCGCGCTGGCCGCCACCTGTCGTCTTTGCTCATCGCCCATGACACCCCGCACCCGATCCTGTTCGCCGAGCAGAAGTGCGGGAATGGCGACTTTGTCATAGAATTCGAACAGATATCTTTCCTCCAGGATCTCCTCGGCGTGATCTGTGGCTTCCTCTGGATCACCGGCCAACAGCCGTTGGTAGAGCCGAGCATGCGGTTCGAGCACCGGTTCGTTGCCGAACAGAACGTCGAGGAATTCGAACTGCGGCACGTGCCTGCCGAGCACGACGAGACAGACAGTGAGCGGCGTCGACAGAACCAGGCCCAGCGGACCCCAGAGCCAGGTCCAGAAGATCGCCGCAACGATGATGGCCAATGGTGAAAGCCCGGTTCGTGAACCGTAGAGCCATGGTTCGACGACGTTGCCGGTTATCATTTCCATGGCCACGAACAGCCCGGCGGTCCATAGCACGAGCGACCAGCCGGGAGCCACGGCAAGCGCCAGGAACAAAGGCAGCAACGCACCAATGATCGGGCCGATATAGGGAACAAAGCGCAGCGCCAACGCCAGCAAACCCCACAGCAGTGCATTGGGTATGCCGAGAACCCAAAGCCCGAATGCAATCGGCACGGCATAGAGGATGTTCACCACCAATTGCATGAGCAGATATCGGCCGACCCGCTTGCCCGCTTCCTGGAGCGCCTCGGTGGTCCGATGAAGATCGCCGTACCCGACGAGGCGTATGAAACGGTCGCGCAGGTCCTCGCGCTCGAGCAGCATGAAGATGACGACGACGATGATCAGGCCGGCCGATGCCAGCGGGCTGATCAGCGGGCCGATCAGGTTCTGGAGAACCTGGAGCGGCCTTTCGCGCGCGATGATCTCGACAGGCACCGGCTCGCGCTCTGGCTCACCTGCGGTAGGCGGTGAGGTTTCCTGCCGGTCGAGTTCCTGACCAATGCGTTCGATCACGCCACTCAGCCTGGCGATGATGCCTCCGCCGACGCCGGTCTCCTTCAGGGATCGGACCTTGGTCAGGATATTCGACTGGTAAAGCGGGATGTTCTGCGCCAGTTCGCTCACCTGCGTGGCGACAATGAAAGAGAACAGCGCGAGGACCGTGAATGCACTCAGCACGCTGGCGATGACGGCCGGAAGACGGGGAAGGCCGACTCGCTTGAGTCCGGAAACTATGGGTGCGAGCGCAAAGGTAAGCAGCAGAGCGATTGCGATCGGCAGGAAAACCTCGCGCCCGAAGTACAGGGCCGCAACCGCCGCCACGACTGTTGCGACGGTGGGCAGTGACATGCGCGGGAGGGTTCTGGCAGAGGAAACAACGCCCATCACCCCGGGCTCGGCGGGGTGCATGCCGTTTCGACGATTGGCCGCCACTTGATACCTCCGCCCTGCCATAGCCATGATCAGGCATATTGAGCCGGCGTGCAACTTTCGCTTCTTCGCGCCGGCGAGTTCGAAGACGCGATCGGCAAGGGCGGCGCTTTGCGGCCCAACTGGACAGCCGGACGGGCGCTTCGGTCGCCGGACAAAACAACTGACGTGGTGATCGGTTCCGCACAGGCAGAAGACGAGGTCAGGCTTAATCCGAATGACGCAGCCAATGGCGGTCGAACACGTCGAGGATGCCTCGGAACTCGGCCGGCGGGATCTGGCTAGCACCGCCGTCCTTGCTGTCTCCGGCGAGGAATTGCGCCAGCTGCCGGTCGACCATTTCCGGCTGCTCAATTGCCACGCCGAGCGAAGCCAGATCATCGGCGATCGACCCGTCGGGCGGCAGATATCCGCCCCATCCCTGGGGCGCCCGATTGCGCAAGCGGATCATCAGGATCCTGGTCAGGGACGGCTGCGGCTCCGGGCCGATGATGGTGGTGCCGCATAGATAGCCGCCAAGCACGCTTCCGGGCCGCGAGTGCGGAAACAGGCAGAGGAAGAATTGGGCTTCGCCGCTGGTTTCCTTCAGATGCGCATAAAGGCCGCGTTTTGCCGACGTCATCAGCCCTCCGAGCAGCAGCTGCCCGGTCGGCAATGCCTCGCGATAGGCGGCAGTCAGGCCGTGCGCCCCCGGCCCGGTCTCTATCGAAAGACTGCCCCTGATCAACTGGCCACGATAATAGGGCGACAGGGCGCGCGAATAACATGCATAGGTTCCGGCAAGGGCCAATCCAAGGTTTCGCTCTTCATGCCCGGACGCCGTCTCGAACCGCGCGCCGACGCGGCGTTCCAGTTCGGCCCTCTCGACGCCGTGGCGGGCGCAGATCGCCGCCGTGAAGCCTGGCAGGTCGCTCTCTGCGATCCAGGCGCCGGGCTGCTCCAGCTTGAGAAGCTTCGACCAGTCGTCGTAGACGCTGAGTTCGCGCGGCTGGGCGCGGCCCTGCAGCCATTTGTCGGCACGGCCGAGATCGAACGCCGTCTTCGGGTTGACGCCTCGGAACGCCGCCGCCAAATCCTTGCGAGCGACGGTTCCCAGCAGGGCCGCAGTCAACCGTAACTTCTGCGCGATATGCTGTGCCATCCCACCCGCCCCTTTATGCCACCGCGAGGCATAACATGTGCCAGACCTTGCTCCCACCGCATTCATGTGGGCCGGACTTCTCCTAAAGTCCCATATTCCAGGAAATCCGCAGAATTCCACGCCGCTCCACGCGCCTACCCTTTTCGCCCTGCCGGGCAGCACTAAGGTCGCGCAGGGCAAGGGCAAGTTATGAAACTCACGCTAACTAGGCTTGAATACCAACACCCCTCCTCAGTCATTTGAACGACAGCGAAGCCGAGCTCTCGCAACCAGCAGAAACCAGCGTAGATGCCGCCGCAACAAAGTAAGGAATAATTCGATGTCCCGGACTGCTTCTCCCAAAATCCCCTTCACCGCGGTGCGGCTGGATCCGCCGCACTGCTGCTGCTGACCTTCGGGCCGGATGGACCGTCGCGTGCTGCTGCCGGCTCGCGCGCGGCAGCGACATATGGCAAGGCGGCTCCTGTGTCGCCGGCCATCGAGCCGACGCGCATTGAAGTCGACGGCGGCGCGCACGTGATACGCTTTTACATCGACGGCAAGCAGGTCGCCCTGCTAGACTCGACCGGCTTCAAGGATTGAACTTACGGGTCGGCGCGGCTGCGTAAGCCTAACTCGCGCCGGTTCCTTGCAGCCGCGCTTTTCCACAAGCCATATTCCAGGAATTCCGGAGAATTCCACGCCATTCCACACAGCGGCGGTGTTCGGGCCGGCGGCTGGGGTTAACCTTACGTTAACCATTGAGGGACGCCGTCATGAAACTTGCCCTGTCTGCACTTCTCGCCGTGCTCGCACTTTCACAAACCGTGGAGGCTAAAACGAAAGTCGTTGCGACAGATGCGAAAGCGGCCACAGCCGAGAAAACCCGGCCGCCGCTCGACAAAAAGTCCACCGGCGGGATCAACGCCTCGTCCGGTGCGATGGCGGCGCCGGCCGACAAAAATGTGTCCAGTCCGTATCCGCCGGCGATCTATTTCGATTTCTAGAGTTTCATCCATCCCCTAATGGAGGGACTCTATCCTTTTATTTCGACCGCACCACGCTTGTGGT
Organism: Mesorhizobium sp. M5C.F.Ca.IN.020.32.2.1; assembly: GCF_004023105.1. Taxonomy (NCBI): domain Bacteria; kingdom Pseudomonadati; phylum Pseudomonadota; class Alphaproteobacteria; order Hyphomicrobiales; family Phyllobacteriaceae; genus Mesorhizobium; species Mesorhizobium sp. M5C.F.Ca.IN.020.32.2.1. The sequence continues at coordinate 7,458 of NZ_RZSX01000129.1, forward strand.
GGCCGGGATCGACAGGCCCTGGGGATCGACAGGCCCCGGGATCAATAGACTTGGCGGCGGCGCGCCAAGCCGCGATAGGTTCGCCTCCGGCCTCAGCCGACCCTGACGACGAAATGCTTCGTCACCGGCTCGATGATCTTCCACGTTTCCTTGAAATCGGCCTCGACCACGAAGGCATCGCCGGGACCGACTTCGACGGGCGCGCCGCCATCGGGCGTGATGACGATGTGGCCTGATATCATGTGCACGAATTCATAGTCGCTGTAGGTCGCGTGATAGGTGCCGGGAGTAGCCTGCCATGTTCCCGACATGACCTTGTCGTCCTCTGTGGTGTGCTGGACGGCGGTCTTCATGGTTGGGTTGCCGTCGACCACGACCCAGCCCGCGAGATCGCCCGCCTAGGCGTTTTCGACTGCGCCGAATTTGAGGATGGTCTTCTCTGTCATGGTCGGGCTCCGTTTGGAACTGTGCCGGCATTGGCTGCCGGTCAATAGCCGAAGCACCTGACATGAGCAACGTGGGCCTGCCCGCATTATCAGCAGCAATGGCACGGTTGCCACGTGCCGCTACGCTTGACGTTGCCCTCATCCTCCCGAGCAGCCGAAGCCTCCGGGAACCGGCGCTTCTGAATTGCGCAGGCGGATGGCAGACGCGGCGTCGCCGCGGTACGGAACCGACGCCAGGGCCGGCCGTCCGGCGCCACTCCTTGAAAGCCGTCGAAAGTACGATATATCAATGACTAAGCGTGCGTTGCACGCGACGTAGTGCTTTGGTCAAGCTTCATCTGTGGAGGTTGTCATGGCAAACAATCTGATGGAAGGAAAGAAGGCCCAGGATTGGATCAATCTGATCCTTGCGGCATGCCTGTTCATCTCACCTTGGGTCATCGGCTTCGCTGCTGAAACCGCTCCTGCGTGGAACGCCTGGATTGCCGCAGTCGTGCTCGGCGCCCTGGCTCTCGCGGCGCTTTCGGTATTCGCCGAATGGGAAGAGTGGGTGAACCTTGTCGTCGGGCTCTGGCTGATCGCCTCGCCCTGGCTGCTCGGCTTCGTGGCGAACGCCAACGCGATGGCGACCCATGTTGTCCTCGGCGTGCTGGTGGTTGCGGCATCGGCCTGGGCAGTCTGGGACTCTCGTCATCATCCGCCAGCGCATGCGTGATTGGTGACGACCAGGGGAGGAGCCCGGCGCGCGAGCGGCGAGCTCCTTCTAAGCCTGAGATCGGTACGCGGGCCCGCTAGCCGGGCCATTGTCTTCCTTGTGCTCGAAAAACACCCCGCCGCGCCGGGTGCATATGGCAGCGTCGCCGCGGCGCTTCCTGGTCTAGCCGCCGACGAGCACACCCCCTGCACTCCGCCAACTCCACATATGTTGCACTGCGTTAGATTTGTTGCATTGCAATATCGGTGCATCGCGTCGAGCCTTCGCAACGGGTGGCTTTTCAACGACCACACGAGGTTTTGCCGTGTCAGCATCGTTTCGGCCTGATATCGAAGGGCTGCGTGCACTGGCGGTGTCGGGCGTCGTCGCGTTCCATTTCGGTCTGTCGGACCTGCCGGGCGGCTTCACCGGCGTCGACATCTTCTTCGTCATCTCCGGCTATCTGATCACCGGCCAGCTGCTGCGGGAAATGGCCGAGGACGGCAGGCTGAACCTGTGGCGGTTCTACGCAAGGCGCGCCCGGCGCCTGCTGCCGGCCTCGCTGTTCGTCATCTTCGCCACGCTTGTCGCGGGTTACTTCATCCTGTCGCCGGACGAACAGGCGCTCTATTCGAAAGGCGCCATGTTCGCCTCGGCCTATGCGATCAATTTATGGCTGATCCGCTGGTCGTTCGACTATTTCGCCCCCGATGCGGCGAACAACCCCTTCATCCACTTCTGGTCGCTCTCCGTCGAGGAGCAGTTCTACCTCGTATGGCCGGCACTGCTTCTGCTGGCCGCATGGCTGCGCCCGGGCAAGTGCACGGCGATCCTGGTGATCGGCCTCGCCGCCGCGGTGTCGTTCGCCGTCTGCGCCTGGCTCACCACCGTGGCGCAGCCCTGGGCCTTCTATTTCTCGCCGCTCAGGGCCTGGGAATTCGCCGCCGGCGGCCTGGCGACGATGGCGCCGGCAAAATTCTGGCGCGAGCGCCCGCAACTGGGCGCAGCACTGGCATGGCTTGGCCTGGCGCTGATCGCCGGGGCCTATCTGACCTTCAGCGAACAAGCCACCCCCTTCCCCGGCGTCGCGGCGGTCGTGCCGGTGGCCGGCACCGTGCTGCTGCTGCTCAGCGGCTCCGGCAATGTCCAAAGAGGGCCTAGCGCCATGCTGGCGCTGCCGCCCTTGCAATGGGTGGGGAAACTTTCCTACTCGCTTTATCTCTGGCACTGGCCGGTCATCGTCTATGCGACGATGATGGTTCCCGACCTCTCCTGGCCCGGGCGGCTTGCCTGCGCAGCATTGACGCTGGCTCTGTCGATCTTCACCTATAGTTTCATCGAGAACCCGATCCGCCGCAACGTCTGGCTG
>NZ_RZSX01000012.1:0-19739 GCF_004023105.1 Mesorhizobium sp. M5C.F.Ca.IN.020.32.2.1
CGGCCAGGATGTCGTCCTCCGACCCGAGCGACATCGCCGGACAACTGCACACGAGCTCGAAATTTGCGCTGCTCAAAGCCATGCACACGGTTTTTTCACGCCGTTCCGTTCTGGCGCATTTGAACGTCAACGGACAGGGCGCACAAGAAGGAATAAAGCCATGACCATCCGACACGCCGGCGTCGTAGACACCGTCGTTCTGCCGGTGTCCAGTGAACACGGGAGCGGTTTCAAGGAACGGCGCATATTGCCCTCCAAGCATCGACGAATGGTCGGCCCTTTTGTCCTCTTCGAACAGATGGGCCCCGCGGTGTTCAATACGGGCCAGGGTTTTGACACTGGATCGCATCCCCATATCGGTCTCGCGGCCGTGACCTACCTGATCGACGGGGAGATCGTTCACCGGGACAGTCTTGGGTAAGGCGCAGGCCCTTCGCCCCGGTGAAGTCAGCTGGATGACGGCCGGTTCGGGGATCGTCCATTCGGAGCGGACGTCGCTGGAGGCTCTAGCATCCGGCAGCAATTTTTTCGGCATTCAGGCCTGGGTCGCCCTTCCTTGCAAGGATGAGGAAGTCGCCGCCGATTTTGCCCATTATAATGAACTGGAGATACCGAGGACGTGTGCCAGGGGCGTGGAGTTCACCTTGATCGCAGGAACCTCGAACGGATTGACCTCGCCCGTCAAAACCTTCTCTGACATGGTGTTCGCCGAAATCGTGCTCACCAGCGGTGCACGATACCAGATCAAGCCCGGTCACCACGAGCGGGCGGTGTATGTCGTCGCCGGCGAAGTTGAGATCGTCGGCCGGACGGGCTCGTTCCGCGAGGCCGAATTGATACTGCTCGAACCCGGCGCCGAGATCGTGCTTAAGGCGCCGGCCTTTCATTCAGCCCGGCTGATGCTGATGGGAGGCGAGCCCTTTTCCGAACCGCGGCACGTCTACTGGAACTTCGTCTCCTCCTCCGCTGAACGGATCGAGCGGGCCAAGACCGATTGGCGTGAACGCCGCTTCCCTGGAGTGCCCGGAGAGCATGATTTCGTGCCCCTGCCGGAGGATCTAGACCAGGCCGCAGATCGCCGCCCTGATCTGCCCTTGGGCAGGCCACATGGGGGTGACGGCGGAACGTGCATGCCGGCCGGCCGCCGCACAAAGCATGGAGGTGGACGGAACTTCGCCTGTTCGAGGGTATGCGGCGGCAGCCGATGCCGCATTACCGCGGCATCGAGCGGATCCGGGTCATGGTGTCCTCGTCGAGTCGTCGTAACTGGCTTCTGAGAACAGCGTCAACGACGCGTGCAGTTTGCAGGCGTCGGTATCGCCGAAGACGGTGCGGGCGCTGAAGTGGACCAGCTGGACGCCAGTTGGCGGCGCGACCAAAACCTCCCAGCTCCTGTGTCGGCCCCTCCTTACCCCGGGTGCGTTCGAATATGCCGAGCTAACCCTCGGCCGACCGGCTAGAGTGGTCACTCCTGAAGTGCAGCGGTCCTAGACCTTCGGATCATCCGACCGAGCAGTGCGTCGAATATTTTCGCGCGCCAAGAGGGCGCATTCTCCTGGGCATCGAACGACCGCCGCACAGGAGCAAAAACGTGCAGAAGATCATAAGAGCTCTGGTCCTTGTTTATGCATTCTGCGTGTCGGACGGCGCGACGCCGCAGGCCGCGCCCCTCGCCGTCGACGGGTCGCCGGCGCTGATCGTCTCGCATCCCGGCGCGGTCGCCTCGCTTATCGAGCTAGCCGCCGTATCGGCGCAGTGACGAATCGGGCCGCCTCGCGCGGGCTGCGTTCGACAAGTGCAAGCCTCAGGAGACATCGACATGAAAATCATGGTCATTGGCGGCACTCGGTACATCCGGTCAGCGACCGTCGAGAGGTTGCGTCAGGAGGGGCACGACGTCGTGGCGGCGTTGCCGCAACGGCGTGCGCTCACAACAGTGGCACCTCGTGATCCCGGCCATGCTGGCAGACCTCTTCGGGAATTCCTCGAAAACACCGCCTCCGTCCTGCGCCATCTATGGCGACATCATTGGCTCGGCCTACTACGGCACCGCCTCGGTGGTCATGGGGTCCGGGGCCAAGCAAGCGGCGGCTGCGAAGACAGTGTCGCTTGAGCCGACCCCTTCGGCTAGCGGTCGGGCGAGCCGCCGAGGCGCCTGTCTCTCATTGACGAATGCAGGACCGGCACGGTGAGGACCCGTCGGAAGTGTTCCGTGCAGATCTTTTCGAAGTCAGAAACAGGAGAATGCTATGAAAATCGTGGTTATTGGCGGCACCGGCCTCATCGGCTCGAAGACCGTCGAGAGATTGCGCAAGAAGGGCCATGACGTTATCGCGGCGTCGCCGAACTCAGGCGTCAACACCATCACTGGCGAGGGCCTGGCCGAGGCTCTCGCGGGAGCGCAGATCGTCATCGACCTGGCGAATTCGCCCTCGTTCGAAGACAAGGCCGTCCTTGAGTTCTTCGAGACCTCCGGCAGAAACCTGCTTGCTGCGGGAAAGGCGGCCGGCGTGAAGCACCACATCGCGCTCTCGATCGTGGGCGCCGAGCGCCTGCCAAAGAGCGGCTACATGCGCGCCAAGATGGCCCAGGAAAAGCTGATCCGGGATTCCGGCATCCCTTACACCATCGTTCACTCAACGCAGTTCTTCGAGTTCCTGGGCGGCATCGCCCAGGGCGGAACGGTGGGCGACATTGCAACCGTTTCGTCCGCGTATTTCCAGCCGATCGCCTCCGAAGATGTCGCCGACATCATGACCGACGTGGCGCTCTCGGCGCCGGTCAACGGGGTGATCGAGATCGCCGGGCCCGAGCCTTTCCGCATGAACGAACTGGTCGCGCGGTTTCTTCAGATCGCCAACGATCCCAGGAAAGTGATCGGCGATCCCCATGCGCTCTACTTCGGCACCGAGCTGGATAATCCCTCGCTCGTCCCCGGTGTAGGCGCCCGAATCGGTTCAAAATCATTCGAAGACTGGATCGAACACGCCCCGCAGCGGCGAAGCGGCGTTGCGGCGTAACGGCACCCTCTGAAGAGCTGCCCTTCGCGCCACCGGCAAGTCGCCGAGCCGTTCTCCTCGGCGCCGTCCCCGCGAGCGTCGCAACCGGCCCGCCCAAATCAACGCTCGCGCAAGAGGCAGCCGACCAAGCGCCTAACTTGCGTAGCTCACAGCAAGGATCAAGCAACATGAGCACCATCACCACCCAGGACGGCACTGAGATCTACTACAAGGACTGGGGTCCGAAGGACGCCCAACCGGTCGTCTTCCACCATGGCTGGCCGCTCAGCGCCGACGACTGGGACACGCAGATGCTTTTCTTCGTCAGCCAAGGATATCGCACCATCGCCCATGACCGGCGTGGACACGGCCGCTCCACACAGGTCAGCGACGGCCACGACATGGATCACTACGCCGCCGATGCTGCCGCCGTGGTTGAGCATCTCGACCTGAGCAATGCCATCCACATCGGTCACTCCACCGGGGGCGGCGAAGCCGCTCATTATGTCGCGCAGCATGGCCAGCCTCAGGGTCGGGTTGCGAAGCTCGTGCTGATCGGCGCGGTTCCGCCCCTCCTGGTGAAGACACCTGCCAATCCGGGCGGCGTGCCGATGGAAGTGTTCGACGAAGGGCGCAAGGCACTCGCCGCCGACCGGGCACAATACTATCTCGATTTCGCGAGCGGTCCCTTTTACAGCTTCAACCGGCCGGGTGCGAAACCAATTTCGGGCGTCATTCAGAACTGGTGGCGGCAGGCCATGATGGGCAGCGCCAAGGCGCAGTTTGACGGCATCAAGGCCTTTTCGGAAACCGATTTCACCAACGACCTTAAGATCATCGACGTGCCGACACTGGTCATGCACGGCACGGACGATCAGATCGTGCCCATTGCCGGTTCCGCGCCGCTATCCGCAAAGCTTCTAAAGAACGGCACGCTCAAGATCTATGAGGGCTTTCCGCACGGAATGTGTACCACCCATGCCGATGTGGTGAACGCCGAGTTGCTCACCTTCATTAGGTTCTAGGCTCACGCCGTGCCCTCAGGCGAGAGCCCGATCGCCGGCCGTCCTCCCCTCCGGCCGGCGATCCCCCCCAATCTCAACCGCACCAGGAGCCAGACAAATGATCAGGACCATACTCTACAGCACCGCTGCTATCGCCGCGTTCATCGCCACCGCCGCGCTGGCCGACAATACGGCTAGCGCTTTCAAGAACGTGAAGCTCGTTTATGATCATCCGCTTCCGAACGTGCCCGGCAAGAGCATGAGAGGTGTGCTCGTCGAATATGAGCCAGGCGGCAACTCGCCCGCGCACCTCCATCCCAAATCTGCCTTCATCTACGCCACGGTTCTCGAAGGCGCGATCAAGAGCAAGGTGAATGATGGACCTGAAGTCACCTATCGCGCCGGCGAAAGCTGGTCGGAGTTTCCCGGTGACCGTCATGCCGTCAGCGCCAACGCCAGTGCGACCGAACCCGCCCGGCTGCTGGCCGTGTTCGTCGTCGACACCGGCGACACGGAGCTCGTGCTGCCCTTCGAAGAGTAAGATCGGGATTTCATCGTCCTGCTGAACGGGAAAACCGCCGCCCGAAGCATTGACGAGCTCGGCGGCACGGCATGCAACCAAGGACGGCGGCAATGCTCATCGACAAACTGCATGCCTTCACATCGCCGCGCCTCGCCGTGATCGACGTCAATGCGACGGTGCAAGCGGCCGCGCTTTCGCTTTCCAGGCCCGGCGGCCGCGCCGCGGCGCTAGGTTTCGCCGTGCAAGGTGCGAAGGTTCTCGTCACCGGGCGCCGCCCGACAATTCTGGACGGCGCATAGCACCCTAACATCAGGGGCCTCCCGCTCAAACGGCGCGGCATTCCCCACGACATGGCCAGGTGGATCGTTCATCTCGCCGATCCGGAATCGCGTTGGGCGACCAGGTGATCGCCGTCGACGGAGGGCCTGGGCCCCAATTGATGGCCTGCCCTCCGAAGGTCAGGTGGCTACGGCGAGTCCACGCCGGCAGCGCCGACTATACCTGATGCAAATTCCAATGCTTTGGCAAAATCTGGCTGATACTTACCGCGCCAATACAATCTTTAGTATTAGTCGGTATATATTTATAAACTATCGAAATCAAGGAGTTTTATAAGTAAAATTTCCGCACCTGGCAAATAGATCTCGGCATCCAGACTCGAGCCACGAAGCCAAAACGCGGAGAGTACGAATGAGGAATAGACCCACCCTGATCTCGATACCCTTGGGAATCGGAGCCGGCCTGATCTTCACGGTCCCGTCCATCATCCCGCGGATAACATTGGCGGCACCCCCTTCCACAACGGCACCCCCTCCCACCGTCGACGTCATGCAAATCCATCGGAACGTGTCCAGGACAGCGTTGCCGTCCTTCGACGACGAATATCAACGATACATCGGCATTCTTGACGTCCTCAGACTGTATCCCGAGCCTTGAATGTCCAAGCCTCCATGGCGCTTCCGCTGGCGATCTCATCCGCAAACTGGTGCAGGACCAAGACGCGGGAACCCGGCAAGTATCGACACGAAGCGAGGCCAGTCGGCAGTTGCGAAACTTGCCGTCTGGTGGCGAGACTGTAGGACGCTCCTGAAAGCTGCCATCGATGAATGGCCCGTGCGCTTGGCGATCCCAGCGGAACGAGACATCGGCTTCCGCCGAGTCTAGTTCGCGCCGAAGTCACGCATCGCCGCGGGCAGCGTCTCCCATGCCCGGATCAGTTCGCCGATGGAAGTAGCCTCCATCTTGCGCATGACGTTGCCGCGGTGCAGTTTCACCGTCACCTCACTGATGCCGAGATCGAAGGCGATCTGCTTGTTGAGGCGTCCCCGCGCAACCTGACAAAGAACCTCCCGCTCGCGTGGCGTTAGCGTCTCAAAGCGTTCGACATTGCGCTTGACGACCGCAGCTTCCGCCCGCCGCGCGGCATCCATCGCAATGCCCGCAATAACAGCGTCAAGCAGCGTTTGGTCTCGCACCGGCTTGGTGAGAAAATCCACAGCCCCGGCCTTCATCGCCTGGACGGTCATCGGAATGTCGCCATGCCCGGTCAGGAAGATGACCGGCTTGGGATTGCCCGTTTGAGACAGATGACGCTGCAGGTCGAGGCCGCTCGCTCCCGGCATGCGGACATCGAGGATTAGGCAACCGGGTCTGTCCAGTACGTCGGCATCGAGCAATTCGCGTGTGGAGCTGAAGCAGACAGGCTGGAAGCCGGCGGAGAGTATCAATTCGGACAGCGCCTCCTGAACAGACCCATCGTCATCCACAATGATTACGAGTGGCTGCTCGGCGTCGCTCCTCCGCTGCGATGACGACGGCGCCGATCTCCGTAAGTGCGGCTGCTCAACTCTCATGCTCACCTCCATTTTTCGATTTCCGTAAAGCATCGCCGATAGCTCCCAGCAGGACCTGCGCATCGAAGGGCTTGCGGAAGCAACCGCTGACGCCTTGTGCCCGGTCCTGGTCGGCGATCTCGTGGCGGCCGGTGATCAGGAAAACCGGCAGTTCCGGACGCTCCTTCTCCACCAGGCCGCGAAGTTCGAAGCCGTCCATGCCCGGCATCCCGATGTCAGTGATGAGCACGTCAAGGCCGGACAGCCCGCTGATGAGCAACGCCGGCGCTGACGAGAAGCTGCGGGCCGCATAGCCGGCAGACTCCAGCAGATCCTCCAGCGACTCGAGTAGCCTTGGATCGTCATCGACAACCGCCACGACAGGTCTTCCCTTGGTCATGCCCGGTTCACTCCCGCTCGGCGCGAGTGGGTGATCGGTATCTCCAATCGCTCCGCGATCCGCACGAGATCGGCGAGCGACGCCGCCGCCATTTTCTGCATCACGTTCCTTCTATGGATTTCCAGCGTGACTTCGCTGATCCCCAGCTCGGCGGCCGCCTGCTTATTGAGCAGACCGCTCACGACAAGCGGCAGCACCTCGCGTTCGCGTGGCGTCAGCTCACGATAACGTCGCTTTAGCACACCCAGTTCAGCCCGCGCGGACCTCCTTTCCCGATCCTCGGCGATCGCCACCTCGATTGCAGCCATGAGATCCGCATCGCTGAAAGGCTTGGTGAGAAAATCCACGGCGCCATGCTTGATCGCCCGGACGGAGGACGGGATGTCGCCGTGCCCTGTTATGAAAACGATCGGCGGATGATCTCCTTTCCCGATCTGCCTCTGCAGATCGAGGCCGTTAATGTCAGGCAGCTCGACGTCGAGGATGAGGCATGCCGGGACGTCCGGTTTATCCGCACCGATGTATTCGCCTGCCGATCCGAAAGCAGCGGCGCGGATGCCGTGCGAATCCAACAGTTCGCTCAGCGCCTCCCGGATGCGCGCGTCGTCGTCGACGATGAAGACGATATGGTCATACGTGGTCATGCCGCTGCTTTCGCTTCGACGGGTAGTGTGAAGATGAACGTCGCTCCTTGCGGCTTGTTCGTCTCCACCCACAACCGCCCGCCGTGAGCCTCGACGATCGAACGGCAGATCGCGAGCCCCATGCCCATGCCGTTCGCTTTCGTCGTGATGAACGGCTCGAATATCTTGTCGGGAAACGCGACCCCCGCGCCGCGATCGCTGATTTCCGTTTGGACCACATCGCCCATCCCGCGGGCCCTCACCCCAAGAACCCGGTCATCTGCAATGGAGTCCATCGCATCCATGCCGTTGCGAATGAGGTTCACCAGAACCTGTTGTATGTGTACGCGATCCAGCGCGACAAGCGGCAGGCCGCTTTCGACATCGACATCCATGCGGACACGCCGCCGCGCCGCCTCCTCGGCCATGAGATTGAGCGCCTCGGCTATGATGCTACCGAGCGTCGTGCGATTCCTCGGCTCCACGGATTGCCTGAACAATGCGCGGATCCGGCTGACGACCTCCGCTGCCGAGTTGGCGTCCCGGATGATGCGCTCGGCTGTGATCTTCGCGCGCTCGAGATTTGGGGGTTCGGCCGAAAGCCAACGGTGGCATGCACTGGAGTTGGCCACGATCGCGGAAAGTGGTTGGTTCACCTCATGCGCGATGGATGCCGAGAGCTCGGCAAGGCCGGCTGCCTGGCTCGTACGCGCAAGCCTTTCCTGCGCCAGACGGAGCTCTTCCTGCGCCCGAACCTCTCCATCGATGTCGATGGAAATGGCATACCATTGCATGATCGCTCCGCTTTGGTCCCGCACCGGTTCCCCGCGGACGTCCATCCAGCGATACGCGCCATCCGCATGACGCATACGATATTTCATGGAGTAGGGCTCGCCGGTGGCGAAGGAGTGGCGGGCCGTCTCCAGCAGGCGGGCTGCATCTTCGGGATGGATTAGAGTCTGTATGGTTGCCGCCAGTCGGCTCATGTCCGGCTTGTCCAGTTGCGCCAGGTCGTTCAAGCCGAAGAAGTCGAGCAAGCGCTTGTTGAAGAAGGTCGGCTCGCCTTTCGGCGTCAGACGTCTGATATGGGCAGGAACCATGTTCACAAGATGCGAGAGTTCGCGCTCCCGGTCGCGCAAGGCTTCCTGTGCGCGCATCTCATCGTCGACGTCGAGAGCGACGGCGTACCATTGCACAATCGCTCCACTTTGGTCCCGCAGCGGCTCCGCGCGGCCTTCCATCCATCGATACACGCCGTCCGCACGGCGCAGGCGATACCTTGAGGAGAAGAGCTCGCCAGTGACGAAGGAGTGGTTGAGTCTTTCCCCAAATTTGACTGCTTCATCGGGATGGATGACGGCCGCTATGGCGGCCGCCAGCCGGCTCATGCCCGGCTTTTCCGTATCCGGTACGTCGAGACCGAGAAAATCGATCAGGCGCTTGTTGAAGAAGGTCGGCTCGCCGTCGGGCGCTAGACGTGAGATCGCGACCGGAACTACATCGACAAGTAGCGCAAGCTCCCGCTCCCGCTCGCGCAACGCCGCCAGCGCGCGCATCTCATCATCGATGTCGAGATTAATTCCGTACCATTGCACAATCGCTCCGTCCTGATCGCGCAGAGGCTCCATTCGGCCCTCCGCCCAGTGATATGCTCCGTCCGCCTCGCGCCGACGATACCGCATCACGAACGTGTCGCCGGTTTCGAAACATTTCCGTACCCGGCGCTGCACCTCGGGAGCATCGTCGGGATGAAGTAGGTCCTGCACCAATCTCGCGATGCGTGGCTCTTCGAGAGCATCGAGGTCCGGAATCACCGTGCGGAGATAGTCCTCGTAGCGCTTGTTGAAGCGGACCGGCCCGCCGGTGGGGGTCGTGCTGAAGGCGCGGATCGGCAAGGCATCGATCATCTGCCGGAGTTGCTGCTCGCTCCGTCGCAGCGCTTCTTCGGCATGCATCTGATCGTCTATATCGTGACAGAGGCCGTACCACTGGGCGATACGCCCGTCCTGATCCCGCAATGGCTCGGCGCGGCTCGACATCCAGCAGTAGGTCCCGTCGAGACGACGCAAGCGATACCGCATCGCAAAGACCTCGCCGGTGGTGAGGCACTGGCGGAGCGTGTCCCCGAACGCTACCGCGTCGTCCGGGTGGACGGTTTCTATGACCGCCCCCAGCCGGCTCATGCCCGGTTTGTCCAAATCCGCCACGTCCAGGCCGAGAAACTCGACCATGCGCTTGTTGAAGAAAATCGGCTCGCCGTCGGGCGCGAGACGCCAGACGTGGCTTGGAACCATATCGACAAGCTGCGAAAGCTCCCGCTCCCGGTCGCGCGAGGTGACCAGCGCCAGCTGACGTTGCCGAGATATGGCCGCCACGATGAGCGCCGAAAATGCCGAGATTGCCAGGAAAAGCTGCAGCATGACCTGCCTTTGTCTCTGGAACTCGGGAGCGCCGACAAACTGGCTGTCGCCGGATATCGTGAGCGCCATCGTGATCAGGGCGAGGAGCGTCAAGGCGACGGCGGCGCCTCTGAACTCGAAGCGCGCCGCGGCCCAGAGAAGGGGCGGCATGATGATGTAGGGGGTGGGCAGGTAGACGTCGCTCAAGGAAAACGCGGCAACTCCCAGGAAGATCAGACCCAGGACGCCGGCTTCCACCCGCTGTGCGGGAGGGAGTTGGGTCTTGCTGCGCCAATACTGGATCACGACCAGCGCCGGTGGCGCTACGAGCAGGATTCCGGTGGCGTCGCCAATCCAAAACAGCGGCCATACCGCCGTGAAAGTTTGCGATTCTATGCCAAACCACGCAAGCGTCGCGCTTCCGACCGTCGCGCTTACCAGGGGTGCAACTCCTGCGCCCAGAACGACGAATGCGAGAACTTCCTGCAAGGCTTCCAGCCGGACCGGGCGCCCGCATGTCCGGTTCACCAGCGTTGCGCCGACAGTCGCGCCAAGGGCGTTGCCGACATAGATCAGGAAGCCAGCAGGCAGCGGACTGTGGAACCACACGAGCTGCGCGACCATCTCCGCCAGGCAGCCCGCCAATATCCACCACGGCCAGCTGTAACGAGAGGTGAGAATGAGCGTCGCGATGAAAACGCCGCCCGGAGGCCAAATGGAAACGGTTATTCCGGGGACGATTGCGAGCGCCTGGGCGAACCCGCAGCCTAGTACATATGCCGCGAAAAAAAGCCCCAGGTGCAGGAATTGGGGGCGCTGCGACCAGACGGACATCATCGGCTTCTCCTGCCGGGCAAAGAAGGGCTGGGGATTGTCGGCGATGGGTGTAGCACGTCTCCGCGATAGGTGGGCTGGCGAACTCATGGCCCACTCTATTCCCGCCATTCCCTGGCTGCACCTCATGGAAATCCATGAGCCCAGCCGTTCCTAGTCTTCCGGATGATGCCGCCTAGACCAGTCGAGCGGAGACATGCCCTCTCGCATGATGGCTCGGTTGGGTTCATCCCGACATGATTTGCGGGCGATAAACCAGCTTCAAGGAGACACTCATGAACGTCGCCACCAAGCCGCAAGCGCAGGCCGGAACCCAGAATGGACCTCGCATCAACTGGGCCAAGCAATCTCCCGAACTCGTGAAGAAGTTCACCGAGGTTGTCATGGCTCTCCGTGCAAGCTCGATCGAGGAGTCCATCCTCAATCTTGTCGATATTCGTGCTTCGCAGCTCAACGGCTGCTCCTTCTGCCTCGACATGCACGTCAAGCAGGCCAAGATGCACGGCGAGCGCGAACTGCGCCTCTACCACTTGGCGGCGTGGAGGGATTCGACCCTGTTCACCCCGCGCGAGCGCGCCGCACTCGCATGGACGGAAGTCCTGACCAAGCTGCCGGACCAGGGCGTTCCGGACGAGATCTATGACCGCGTCCGCACGCAGCTGTCGGAGAAGGAGATTTCCGACCTCAGCTTCGCTGTCAGGGTAATCAACTCGTGGAACCGCCTCAACGTCGGCTCCAAGACCGTGCCGGGTTCCGCCGATGCAATGTATGGCCTGGACAGGGCGGGGCTCAATTAACCGATTACCGACCGGCGGCGCGGCTCTCGCCGTGTCGCCGCTGATCCTTGGCGGTGGCCAATGACCCACCAGGGAGAGCGCCTTTCGAGAAGCAAATGCGTATCGCTGAATCGCGGCGGTCGGCTCCCGCCGCCTTTGCTGCTGGTTCCATCTCACAGCAATCCGAGAACTCACCCAGGCCTAGCCGGACACTTCGCCCTGCCTGCTCGGTAGTCGCAGCTCTGTTCCATCCCGCCCTTCAGGTTTCGAGTTCCGACGCCGGCTCGTCGCGCTCGGGCCCTGCCCAGACTGCCAATCCAGCGACACCGCGCGACGGGCCGGGCATCCATGATCGTGGCAGCCACGGCGAAGCACCGGTGGACAATCTCTCCACGACGTTTGTCAGGCTGGCAACCGCGCCTCTTCCACTTGCCTCGGATTCCCGTCGACGGGGACGCTCGAGGCCAAGTTTGGAGACGGCCAGCTCGGGGTCATATCGGGCGTCGGCGCTATCGGCATCGGAACCGCACTCAGCGCCAGGGACGACTGGTGCTTTCTCGTGTATCGGGCGAGGCCGATCTTGATCGTGACCAGCACGGGCGCGGCAACCACGAACAGCAGCGCGACTGCGTTGAATGCGGTGTCGAAGGCGATCACTGTGGACTGACCGGCGACCGCTCTGCCCAGCAGGCTCGTCGCTGCCCGGCCAGCTGCCACGGGATCCGTTCCTTTTGCCGCGAGCATGGTTGTCGTCGTCGCCAGACGCTCGCTGACCGCGGGAATGCCAGCCGTGACGTTGGCGCCAAGCACCGCGACATTCGCGGCGACGTTATTCTCGATCAACGTCTGCAGCCAGGCGACACCTACGAGGCCGCCAAGCTGGCGACCCGTGTTGAAGAGGCCTATGCCGGATGCGAGGTTCTGGTCGTTGAGCTTGGTGAAGGCGATGAGGGTGATCGACAGGAACAGGAAGCCGAGGCCGAGGCCACGCAACAGGATGGCCGGCATCATGTCATCCGCGCCGCTCTCAATGGTCGAACCGGACAGCATCCACATCGCGACCATGATCATCAGGATTCCCAAGGGCACCGTCGCGATCGGAGGAATGCGCCGGATCTGCATGAGGAAAGCAGCGGTGAGAAGCGCGCCGATGAAAAGCACGCCGCTCGGCAACAGGAGCAGGCCGGCGTCGGTTGGGGTGAATGCAAGGACGGATACGGCGAACGACGGGATCAGCAAAGCGCTCCCGAACAAGGCGGCGCCGGCGACGAAACTGACGATGAACGCGAAGGAGAAATCCTCCGACTGGAACAAGGTGAAATCCAGCAGGCCCTGGCCTTTGGCCATCGCCTGTTGGCCGATAAACGCCAGCAGCGCGGCCGTGCCGATCACTGTCAGCCACCGGATGCGGGGTTCCTCGAACCAGTCCCATCGGCTGCCCTGGCTAAACACATAGGTGAAGCAGAAGAGTGTGGTGAAGACGAGCGAGAAGCCGATCCAGTCGAACGGTTGGCGTGCGACTTTGACGGGCGCTGGGCAGTCCGCGAGCAGCAGGAAACCGGCCGCCGCCAGCGACACTGGAACGACACTGAAGAAGATCCACAGCCATGACTGGCTGTCGAGCAACCAGCCCTGAAGGGCAGGGGCGATCGTCGCGGGGGCAACGACCGAACCGATTGCGAACAGGGCCTGGAGAATCGGTTGGTGGCGTCGCCGATAGGCAAGAAAAATGATCGCCTGCCCCGCGACGAGCAGGATGCCTCCGGAGAAGCCTTGCATCACGCGGAGCAGGACGAGCAGGTCCAATCGAGCCGTGATGGCGGCAATGGCGCAGGCCGTGCCCATGACCAGGGCCGAGCTGACGATCAGGCTGCGTGGGTTCATACGGTTCATCAGCCAGGCCGCGGCCATGAACCCGATCAGCTTCGGAGCGGTATATCCGACATCCAGCCAGGCGAACTCATCGGGTGTTGCATACGTATCGCCGATGATGTCGCCGCGCCCGAGCGACAGGACCGTGCTGGCGATCGCCTCTGTCAGAGTGGCGAGTATTATGCCCGCGACGAGAAGGGCTCCTGTTGCTGGTCGGTTGCGGTCCGGGTTGGCGATGACCACTGCGGTCATGAGTCTCTACCGCGATCAATCTCGACACGCGCGGACAGGCCGGGCACGAGCCGACCGGGCAGCGGATTGCCGATAAATCGGATCTTAACCGGAACGCGCTGAACGACGCGAACGAAGTTTCCTGTCGCATTGTCTGCGGGGAGCAAACTGAAGGCAGACCCACTGCCGGGCGCAAAGCTGTCCACCATCCCTTCAATCGTCTCGTTTGGGTAGCCATCGATGGTGATGCGGACGTGTTGACCGGACTGGATATGTGCGATCTGGGTTTCCTTGAAGTTCGCCACGACCCACAGATCATTGACAGGAACAATATCGAGCAGAGAGGCACCCGGCGCCACAAGCCGGCCGATGCGAACCTGGCGGTTGCCGACGACGCCGTCTAGCGGCGCGCGAACCACGGCGTTGTCGAGGTCGATTTGAGCGAGTTCCTCCGCGGCCCGTGCCTGCGCTACCGCGGCCACCGCGGCTTCGCGCTGCGCGTCGAGCACGGCGATGCGTTGCCGCTGTGCCTCCAGTGCTGCCGATGCCGCCGCCACGGCCGCTTCGGCCCTCGACCGCGCGGCATCGCTTTCGTCGACCTCGGCCTGGCTTACGGCGTTAGTACGAATAAGCTCGCGGCGGCGGCCGGACGCCTTGGTCGCGAGGTTCAGCTCGGCCTCGGCCGAACGCGTCTGGGCCTCGGCCTGCCTGATGAGGGCATGCTGAAGCTGGACTTCCGCGTTGACGTTGCCAAGGCGCGCCTGAGCGGCTTCGACATTGGCCACAGCCTGCGCGAGCCGCGCGCGGTAGTCGCGGTCGTCGATGCGGAACAGGACGTCACCCGCCCGGACGGCCTGGTTGTCCCGAACCTCTACCGCGGTGACGTAGCCCGCGATCTTCGGCGCAAGCCCGGTCACATCCCCCCGGACGTACGCGTTGTCGGTAGACCTGTCATCCGAACGGGCCCAAGCCCATCCTGCGCCAAGGACGACTACGGCTGCGAGGCACAGCAGCAGGCCGATCGTCTTTTTCCTGCTATGTTGCGGCATGACGGCCTCCGGTAATAAGCGTTACCATTGACGTCTATGGTAATGGTTGTTACCAGTCAAGGGATGGACTGGAGTGGATGAATGGCTGCTGCAAGGACCATACGGCGCAACGGCCGCCGGGAGGCTCTTCTTCAAGCGGCTGCCGAGATCTTTTTCGAACAAGGCTACGCCGCGACGAGCATCGACGCGATCATCGAACGCGCCGGCGGATCGAAACGCAACATTTACAATGAGTTCGGCAACAAGGAGGGCCTGTTCTCGGCTATCGTCAAAGAAAGCGCAGACAATCTGCTGTCGCCCTTGGTGATCGAGGAAATAGAAGGCCACGATCTGCGGGCGACACTGACGGCATTCGGCCGGCATTCCATGGACGCCTACATGTCTCCCACCTTGATCGGAATCTACCGAATTGCCGTTACCGAGGCCAACCGCTTCCCCGATCTCGTGAAGTCGTTTTACGAACAAGGGCCAGGACGGACTGCGGTCCGGCTCGCCGAGGTCCTCGAAGCCGCCAGGGAACGGGGGGAAATCCAGGCGGACGATTGCTCGCGTCTGGCCGGGCACTTTGTCGGCATGACCCGCGACAACCTGCATCTGCAGGTCGTTCTCGGGCTCCGGCCCCCGCCGTCGGACGAAGAAGCACGGGAGGCGGTTGCTTGTGCTGTGGAAATCTTCCTGAACGGCGTTCGACGCAGCCGGAAGTAGAAGGGCAATCGTTGCCGTCAGCATCGGGCCGTTTGGCGAAAAGTCGAGCGGCGTGCCCCGTTCGAGCAGGCCTCGACGCCGAAATGCCTCACGGGCCTCATGAACGATCCGCCTCACATCGTCGGCGCAGACGCTGTCGCGCCGCATCAGATGCTGGACGATAGGATCGTCAAGCATCTCTTCGAGTGTTGGTTCGGAATTCACGGGGTCCATGATCTGTTCTCTTGCCGGTTCGGGCTTGCGGCGCGGGTTTTCACGCGCAACTCGCCGAAGCATCCCAGGGGACGGTCGCGGAAACAGTTCGGCGCGCGCCCGTCCCCTGGTGCCTGGCCTTCCATGAAATTATCTGACGTCGGACCTGGAAAGCATCTGCGCCTTGCGGCCGCTCGAAAGCTGGATGATGGCGATCGTCGCGACGCAAAGCCCAACCAAGACGTGCGTCCACGTCGCAGCCTGCGCCGATCCGAAGCCGAGCAGGAACGGAGCGGCTACGCCCCAGCACCCCAAGCCGAGATTGGACCACTCCGTCCATGCTCCGTAGCGGTAGAGCGCCACGGCGGAGCAGCAGGCAATTAGCGCGCCGACGATCCCCGCGTTCCAAGCCGCGGCGGGCGTCTCGGTGAATGCTAAGGCAGCGCAGGCCAGACCTGCGCCCAGAACGAGGTTGGTCCACTCCAACCCCTTGCTCGGTACTTCATTTGTCATCTTCGTCTCCTTCTCCAGTCCGGCTCCGCACCACGCCATCGATGTCGGGGGCGGCCAATGCGAGGAGAATGACGCGGTCCCGCGCAGCAGCCTATTCTACGCAGGCATCTGTCGGGCGATGCTAAGGTCTAGTGCAGCTGAGCGCGGTGCTGGCGGAGAATATCGAAGCGCTTGGGGTCACAGCGTTCCTGGGCGTAGGAAATCCGCCTTCTTACTGTCGGACATGCTCCTGCCGGAGAAGAGCCTGACGTTGAGGATGCCGATCACAGGCGCCTGTCGGCGAATTCAGGGCTGTCTTTCCAAAGAGTGCCAGCCGCCAACCCGGCGTATCCGAGGTCATAGACAGCTTGCATATAGCTGGCGTTGTAAGGATCAAGCATCGAATAGGGAACTTGAGCGTCAATGGTCGCAAGGTGGAAACGTGCCCCGGTCAGTTTGGCATAGTTGTAGAGGATAGCCAGTTCGCTCTGTGTCTGTGACTTGAGGAGGATGGAATACGCTCTTGCGATCACGGACAACGTTCTATTCCGCGTGGTGGCGAATTCAGGTATGAGCGCGTTGTTTACGATCACATGGAAATCGACACTCTGACGTTTCGCCGGCACGAGAGGGTTCGTGCTTGCCAGAATTGCCTGCGGAAGTATCAGGACTTGCGACGTCGACCCTCCATCGGAATGCATTTCCTGGAAGCGACGCCCTCCTGACTCGGCTTCGATCATGACCGCCGGATAAACGCCCGGAATGCTCGCCGAAGCGGCCATAACGTCCTGAAACAGCTTCAGCGCGTCCAATCGGCCGCTGTTGGCGATGGCGCCCATGTTCCACACGACCGCCCGCTGGGTGTCGAGATTCGTCGTGAGGACCAGGAGGCGGCGGCCTTTGCGATGCTCGGCTGCAACCTGCTGCAGGACCGCTTGTGTGATGAACTCCTCGACCATCCGCCTCATTGGCGTGGATCTCAGTAAGCTCGATCCGATCAAGCCCACGGGAAATTTGGTTGCGACAAGATCGTCGGCGACGCCGCTTGTAAAGAGATGCACCAGCGTGCCGTCATGAGCCGATCCGAGGAACGCGAATGGCGCGATCAGGGCGCCAGTGCTTACGCCGGTGACTACATCAAATTGCGGGCGGGTCCCGGTCTCGCTCCACGCCGAAAGCACGCCGACGCCGAAGGCGCCTCCACCACCGCCGCCGGAGATCATGAGGACATCGAGGCCATCCGGGTCGGTTGCCGGCGTCCAGTCGCGCAAATCTCCTGCGGCGATCCGAGCGTCCCGATATATCCTGATCTCGCCATAGCCGGCGATCGAAGCCTTCTCTGCTTCCGCTGCGTCAAGGGGTATGTCCGTGGCGGCGATCCGAGTGTCGCAACCCCGGAACCATACGAATGTCGCGACCAGTGCTGCCAGCCCAACGAGCACCGATAATTTCAAAGGGCGCAAACTGAATCTCCAACGTGCTTGGCTTCGTGAACGCCGGAGCAAGTTCGCTTCGCCTGATGCCTCGGATCTCTGAAGTCTCGGTCGAACGCGTGGCTTCCGGTGATGAGACTCGATCGTCATCAGCAGGCCATGACGCCGGCAGTGCGACATGCCCAACGTAGCGCATGGCGTGCCCATCGCTCGGCGAGACGACGTCGGTAATGAGCCGCATGGAGCAGGATATGTGGAAAGCGCGGTTGTAGTCGATTGATTCAAGGATGATGGCGGGCAATACCGCGGTATAGGTCGTCTGTTGCAGTGACGTCGGGAGATCGCAGTTCTATCCGCTGTAACGATGCCTCCGTGCGCGTGAGACGGATAGTCACTGTACAGCGGCTTCTGGCGCAGCAGCAGCCGATCACGGCAATGGAAATGTCCGGCTTCGAAGTGAATGCATAGGGGCCGGAACCGACGGTCCACACAGCTATACCGAGGTCTAGGTCAGCCATTCAAATCGCTAGGTCCGATCACCCTTGGTAGTGTTGCGTTGCCCGCCGCCATACAGGTACGCAAGACTTGACGTAGAGACTACGAATTGGCGGGCTAGCTGACTATCGACGAGTTCCGGCGGCCTCGCGTGAGGCGCAGGTCCTGGTTGACGTGTGACAGAAGCGCGGCTGATACTGACTGCGTGTACGCGGCCAATTCGTGTTCAGCATATCTCCCCGAGGCGAGAGTCATGGGCGCGGCAATTTCAGGAATCGCAGACAGTCCCGTAACAATTCTGGTCGATGATGACGCAACGGTCCGCGACGCGTTGGAGGAGTTGCTGAATTCGGTCGGCATCGACACGATGTCGTTTTCTTCGGGCCAGGAACTGCTGGATGCAAAACTGCCGGACCGCCCGGGCTGCCTTGTTCTCGATGTGCGAATGCCGGGTCTGAGCGGCCTCGATCTTCAGAATCTCCTTGCAACCAAAGGCATACTGACGCCTATCGTGTTCTTGACGGGTCATGGCGACATCGCCATGAGTGTCCAGGCGATGAAGGCGGGGGCAGTGGATTTTCTGACCAAGCCGGTGCGCGACCAGACGTTCCTTGACGCAGTGTCCACCGCTATCGCCAACGACGTCGCGCGAAGAGCAGCATCGACCGTATCGCGCAAGAACGCGACCCTTTATGAAACCCTTACGCCCCGCGAGCGGGAAGTGCTGAGGCTTGTGGTCTCAGGTGCGATGAACAAGCAGATCGCATCCGATCTCGGCATCAGTGAGATCACCGTGAAGCTCCATCGGAGCAACATGACGAAGAAGATGAACGCAAGGTCTATCTCCCATCTCTTCAATATTTGGCAGTCGCTTCCAGCCGATATCCGCTGAGCGCGTTCGGTTGCGGGAGAGGACAGGTGGACAATCAGACGCAGGGCTTCGTAGCTGACGTGGGTAACGGCCGCGACAGGGAGTGGGACGTAGAGGCCGTCTCGAGAGGTCTCAAATGAATCTGGTGTCGACGAAACAACGCCGCGCCGTGGCATTGGCGGTCGGCGCTTCGAGCGTCTTGCTGGCACTATTCGTCAATGAGCCGTCCGGTCTACTGGTCGCGGTGGCGGTCATATGTATCTGCCTCGGCTGGGAGGCCGGCTTGGTGGCCGTTGCCGCGGCCGGTCTGCTTTCACCCGTGATCCTGTTTTCGCTGGAATCGGGGGCCACAAGCGGCGCGGTCCGGTTGACGGTATTTGTCGTCGCGGCGTCAGCCCTATGGTTCGTGATCACGATTTTCAGGACCATAAGCTTCTATGACCGGGTCTACCATGACACTGGACCGAGCATCGCCGAAATTCCGAGCCTCGGATGGTCGGCCTCTCCGGATGGCCGCCTTCGCGTGGTCAATCCTGCGGCGCTCGAGTATGTTGGTGTGACAGCCGATGAGATGCGCCGGATCATGGATGGCGATGATTATCATTGGACACAGTTTATCCATCCGGACGATGTCGAGGCGAGCATGGCGCGATGGCGTCACAGCTTGCAGACGGGCGAGCCTGTGACCGACGAGCATCGTGTGCGTCGGTTCGATGGGACGTATCGATGGTTTCGCGACACCGGGATTGCTTCGCGTGATGAGCACGGAACGATAACCGGCTGGTATGGCTACAAGACGGATATCGACGATCAGAAGAAGGCTGAAGCTGCGTTGCGTGAGCGTGAGCGCGAACTGCGCCTGCTGGTCGATACAGTTCCCACCATGATCTGGCTGATGACGCCTGCAGGAGTACCGTACTATTTCAACAGACGGTTCGTTGATTGGGCGGGTATCAACGCGACTAAGGAGGAACCGCGAGGCACGCGGCAATTCGCCCCGCATGTAGAG
>NZ_RZSX01001300.1:0-1198 GCF_004023105.1 Mesorhizobium sp. M5C.F.Ca.IN.020.32.2.1
GTAATAGCGATTGGCATAGGGAAATCCCGATCCGTCCTGGACGCCATACTCCTCGAAGGCGAAGGCGCCGCCATCACTAGTAAAGCCAAGGATTTCAAGCTCGGCGACATCGCCGGCTTGCGCGTCGAGCGAAGTTGCAAACTGGGCGAGGAGGGAAACGGCAAACAGGACAAGGATTTGCATAGGATTTCCGTTTGAGCAGCCAGCGTTGTTTCGATCACTATCACGACGTCGTCAAAACGTCGCGCCTTTGAGAGACAAGCCGATGCATCCAATCGCGTTCTCATTTGTTTATGTCGGCAGCTTCAAATGGAGAACCCACAATGACCGATGCAGCCAGCATTCGCGAACATATGGAAGTGATCGGCGCC
The DNA here is from genome assembly GCF_004023105.1 of Mesorhizobium sp. M5C.F.Ca.IN.020.32.2.1. Classification (NCBI taxonomy): domain Bacteria; kingdom Pseudomonadati; phylum Pseudomonadota; class Alphaproteobacteria; order Hyphomicrobiales; family Phyllobacteriaceae; genus Mesorhizobium; species Mesorhizobium sp. M5C.F.Ca.IN.020.32.2.1. The sequence goes on from NZ_RZSX01001300.1 coordinate 372, forward strand.
GACGGCGTCCATGTCGGCACCGTCGACAAAGTTGAGGGACAACGAATCAAGCTGACCAAGCGCGACAGCGGCGAGGGCGCTCACAGGGGGCATCACCACTATATTCCGCTCAGCCTCGTAGCCGAAGTCGAGGGCCAGAAAGTGCGGCTGTCGGCAAATTCGGATGTTGCGGTCACATTCGAGGAGGAAAAATCCGACCCCACCTGATCACGACATTTGGTTACGGTCCATTTGATTACGGCATTCAGCGCGACGACCAGACCGGAAACAGGTCGCCGTCGGCTGGCGTCGCGGCAAAGACGCCACGGCTGATGGCGCGCGCCATGGTGGCGCCGGCCGCGGCGTAAAGCTCGATGGCGTCGTTGGGCGCGAGCTCGATGCCGCTCTTGCCGGTCGCCAGCGCGAAAACCAGATCGCCGTCGGCCGGCGTGTGTGTTGGCCAAATGGCGCGCACGAAGCCGTCATGCGCTGATATCGCCAGGCGTTTGGCGGCGGCCTTGGTGAGGACGGCGTCCGTGGCGATGACGGCGATGGTCGTGTTGCCGCCGACCTCCGTCCGTTTCTCGATATGCTTGTCGCGAAACTTCAGCAGGATCGTTTTGGCGTCCTCCGGCATAGGCGAGGGATAACCAAGCCCGCCGAACTCGCCGCCGATCTCGAAGGGCGCCGCCCAGAAGTGGCGGGTTTGGGCGATCGTCACCGAGCCGGTCGGATTGACGGCGGCGAGCGCACCGATGGTGACGCCGCTGTCGAGCACCGTCGAGGCCGAGCCGAGGCCGCCCTTGAGGCCGGAACTCAACGCACCGGTGCCCGCTCCGACCGTGCCC
>NZ_RZSX01001301.1:0-1189 GCF_004023105.1 Mesorhizobium sp. M5C.F.Ca.IN.020.32.2.1
GCGCCATGGCGATCCGATCGAACTCGCCGACCAAGTGTTCATGTTCAAGCGCACCATCCGCGAGGCGGCGCTGAAGCATGAGATCTACGCCACCTTCATGGCCAAGCCGATCCAGGGGCAGCCCGGGTCGGCCATGCATATCCACCAGTCGATCATCGACAAGAAGACCGGCAGGAACGTCTTTTCGGCCGAGGACGGCTCGGAAACCGAAGCCTTCTTCCATTTCCTCGGCGGCATGCAGAAACATGTGCCGAACGCGCTGGTGATGTTCGCGCCCTATGTCAATTCCTACCGCCGGCTGACGCAGTCGGCTTCGGCACCGGTCAACAACAAATGGGGCTACGACAACCGCACCACCGCCTTCCGCGTCCCGCGATCCGACCCGGCAGCCAGGCGCGTCGAGAACCGCATCCCTTCGTCCGACGCCAATCCCTATCTGGCGCTGGCTGCATCGCTCGCCTGCGGGCTGATCGGCATGACCAACAAGATCAAGGCCGAACCGCCGGTTCTCACCACCGCCAACGAGGCAGAGATCGACCTGCCGCGGAGCCTGCTCGAGGCTGTCGACCTGTTCGAAGCCGACGAGGAACTCTGCGCGCTGCTCGGCAAGTCGTTTGCCGCGACCTATGCGGCGATCAAGCGGGCGGAATTCGAGACCTTCATGGAAGTGATCAGTCCGTGGGAGCGGGAGTATTTGTTGTTGAATGTCTAGGGGAGTAGGGCAGTACGGCAGTAGGGCAGTAGGGAGCGGCACGTAATGGCGAAAATCGAGTCCTACAGGGATCTGATCGTCTGGCAGCAGGCAATGGACCTGGCAGTATCAATCTATGAAGTGACACGAGCTTGGCCGAAAGACGAGATCTATGGAATGACAGGTCAGGTGCGTCGGGCAGCTACCTCAGTGCCTGCCAACATCGCTGAGGGTTACGGCCGAGAGAGCCGAGCTTCCTATCAGCAATTTCTCAGGATCGCCCAAGGATCACTCAAGGAACTGGAGACGCATCTTATGATTGCGCACCGTGTCGGAATCGCCTCGCACGAGGCGGTCGAACCTTTGATGAACCGCAGCGAAAGCGTCGGGACGCTATTGCGCCTTCTGATCCGCAAATTGTCACCTGAATAGCCCCTACTGCCCTACTGCCCTACTGCCCTACTGCCCTACTGCCTTACTCCCCTGTCCCTGTCAATC
>NZ_RZSX01001302.1:0-1183 GCF_004023105.1 Mesorhizobium sp. M5C.F.Ca.IN.020.32.2.1
GTGGAGATCAATTCTTCGGCAATGAGGGCGTCGCCAAAAGCAATCCGGTGACAGCCGACGTTCTGCTCCCGTCCGGTTCGTGGCGGATCGCAGCCATTCCCAAAAACGGCTGGCCTTCGACGCCCGACAACGCCTGGTTCTTGCGCGCAATCATGGCGGTGGCCGGGGCGTTGGTTGTGATCCCATTCCTGGTTACGGGTCGCCTGATTGGCGAGAGACAGCGCAACTATGCGGAACTGAGTCGATTGTCGAGACGGCTGGAACTCGCCCTGGAAGCGTCAGCTATTGGCGTTTGGGAACACGATCTCGCGACCAACGAACTTACGTGGGATGACCGCGTCAATGAAATATACGGCAAACCGACTGGGGAGCACCGCGGCTACCTGGACTGGGCGGGAGCAATCCACCCGGACGATTTGGCTGGCGCCCACGCCGATTTCGACAGCGCGATGGCCGTCGGCGGGCCATATTTGTCGGAGTACCGGATCATTCGGCCGGATGGCGAGATTCGCCATGTCCGATCCAAAGCGATAATTCACCGGGTCGCAAACGACACCCCAAAAATGATTGGCGCCGAATGGGATGTGACAGCCGATGTCCTGCTGAACAAGGACCTGGTTCGCGCAAAACAGCTTTCCGAGTCGAAAAATGCAGAACTCGAGTCGGCCAAGGCGCGCATAGAGCACATTGCGCTCCACGATTCGCTGACCGGTTTGCCCAACCGGCGTTACCTCGACCAAGTGCTGGAAGATTACGCAGCAAACGCCAGGCGCGCCGGCGGGTATGCGGCACTGCTTCACATAGATCTGGATCGGTTCAAGCACATCAACGATACGCTTGGCCACGCCGCAGGCGACGCAATGCTTGTTCACGCGTCAACTGTCCTCCGATCCAAGGTCGATGGTGAGGGATTCGTCGCTCGGATCGGAGGAGACGAATTCATCGTCCTGTGCGTGGTGCATGACGATATCAAGCAACTGGCGCTGCTCGCTGACCGCGTCATCAGCCAGATGCGCGAACCCGTCTACTATCAGGGCCATCGATGCCGTTTTGGCGTGAGCGTGGGAATTGCAGTCGACAACGGAAAAGATGTCGAAGCCAAACACCTGCTGGTCAATGCTGACATCGCGCTTTACCGAGCAAAGGGGCGTGGGCGCAATCGATACGAATTCTTCACCTAGGC
>NZ_RZSX01001303.1:0-1174 GCF_004023105.1 Mesorhizobium sp. M5C.F.Ca.IN.020.32.2.1
GTTCAGGTTAACACCGGCTCGGAACCGCAAAAGGCCGGCATCGAACCCCGCGAAGCCGTCGCCTTCGTCACCCGCTGCCGCGACGTCCACGGCCTCGCCATCGAAGGTCTGATGTGCATTCCGCCGGCCGATGAGAATCCCGGTCCGCACTTCGCGCTGCTGGAAAAGCTCAGCACGGAGGCAGGTGTGGAGGAGCTTTCGATGGGTATGTCCGGCGACTACGAAACCGCGATCGCCTTCGGCGCGACAAGCGTCAGGGTTGGATCGGCGATTTTCGGCAGCCGTTAGCCGGTCCGGTCTGGGATGGTGATTTTGCCGAGGAGGTCAACCGTCGCTCGGATACGATGATCCGCGACATCGACCTCTAATGTACCTGCTTGATACGAACATCGTTTCGGATGTGCAGAGTCGTCTGCCCAAGCCGACCGCCTGGCTAGCTTCAGTGGATCCGGCCTCGATCAGTCTCAGTGTTATTACCCTCGGCGAGATCGAACGGGGGATCGTCAAGCTGCGCAAGGTCGATCCCGAACGGGGAACACGGCTCGACCTCTGGCTGCGAGAGCTTCGGCGGGACAAGCCGACCGGATCCTTGCAGTCACTGAAGATGTCGCGTTGTCGTGGGGTCGCTTCTCGGCTGGCCGCACGCGAGGCAGCGCCGACATGCTCATCGCCGCCACCGCGGTCGTCCACGACCTCATTCTGGTTACGCGCAACATTCGCCGATTTCGACGATACGGGGGTGACGGTCCTCAGTCCTTGGACAATCTGACCTGTTCCCACGCCGGATCGTCGGGTCGCGGAACTTGGTCCAGAACCACTAAGCCGGTTACGCCAACAATGGAAACGAACCGTATCGTTCCTATATCGGCCGGGTCATCCAAAACTTTCCGGAGCTGCACCATGCGCTATAATCAACTTGGAAACACGGGGATGTTCGTCTCCGAACTTTGCCTCGGCACAATGACCTTCGGCGCCGCAGGTGAAAACGCCCAATGGGGCCTGATCGCCAGCCTCGACCAGAAGGCCGTCGACGAGATCGTCGCCCGCTCGCTCGCCGCCGGCGTCAATTTCTTCGACACGGCGGACGTCTATTCCTTCGGCGCATCGGAACGGCTTCTTGGCCAGTCGCTGAGGAATCTCGGCGTCAAGCGGCAAGATGTGATCATCGCCACCA
>NZ_RZSX01001304.1:0-1173 GCF_004023105.1 Mesorhizobium sp. M5C.F.Ca.IN.020.32.2.1
GGCAAGCTGTTGTATTTTTGGAAATTTCTCATGCGGAATATGCCGACGAGAACCATCGCAATCGCAACAACCAGGTAACGCGGATCGCCGTTCTTCCACCAGACAAGGCCGATCAGGAAGGTTTGCGCGAGAATGCCGATCGAAAGCGTCACCCCGTCGCGAAACAGAGTTTCCACGAACGGGATATAGACGTCGACCGGAATCTCGTTTTTTCTTTTCAGATTCACGCCTGAATCCCAACCCTGGGGAGCCAAGCTGTGTCACATTCGCCTTAAGAAAGATTTAGAGAGGCCGTTCCGGGCTTTGCCGTCAGTCGGTTGGCGCCGGGAAGCTACCCTTCAAACAAACAAGGCATATCGATTACTCGGCGGCCTGGAGTCCCGGCCGAACGGGCATTTTTGCCAGGCGATCGAGCAGCCTTAGGCGTTCGCCAGCGGCCTTTTCGGCACTGGCCTGCCTGACGTGACCATAGCCGCGAATGAGCTCCGGCACCGAGGCAAGCGCGGCCGCAGCCTCGACCTTGCCTGCCGCCAGCGCGCTGGCGACAAGCTCCAGATCGGCCTCGTACTGCGCAAGAAGCTGCCGTTCCATACGCCTTTCGGAGCTGTAGCCGAACACATCGAAGACCGTGCCGCGCAAGCCTTTGATCGCTGCCAGCAGGCGGAACCCATCCATCATCCAGGGACCGAAACTCGACTTCCTCGGCTTGCCGTCCTTGCCGCGCCTGCCCATCATCGGCGGCGCGAGATGGAATTCGAGCTTGTCGTAGCTCTGGAACTGCTTGCCCAGCTCGGCGGCGAAGGAGCCGTCGGTGTAAAGCCTCGCCACCTCGTATTCGTCCTTGATCGCCATCAGCTTGAACAGGTTCCTCGCAGCGGCCTCGGTCACATCAGTCGAACCGGGCATCGCCCTGGCTTCGGCCTTGCGCAGCGCGGCCAGTCTGTCGGCGTAGCGCGTGGCATAGGCAGCGTTCTGATAAGCGGTGAGGAAGGCGACGCGGCGGGCGATAATGTCGTCCAGCGTTTCGACGACAGCGGCGTTCTGTGCAGCCGTGCCCGGCTGGGCAACGAGGCCGCGCACGAAATCCGGCTGGTGGGCGGCGCGGCGGCCCCAGCGGAAGGCTGAGACGTTCATCGCCACGGCCTGGCCGTTGAGTTCGATCGCCTTTTCGAC
>NZ_RZSX01001305.1:0-1173 GCF_004023105.1 Mesorhizobium sp. M5C.F.Ca.IN.020.32.2.1
TAGATCGAAAAACCCTGCCCCGACGGCATCGACAGCATCTCGCCCTTTAGCTCGAAATAATCGCCTGATTTGGCGCCGCAATAGATCGGCTTGCCCTCGGGGATCACCGCCTCGACGCGAAGGTCGAAAAGTTCGAAACTGTCGTCGCTCTCAGCCATTCAGATCTCCACCCGGGTGAAGGTGATTTCGCAAGCGCCGTTGCGGCGGATCACGCCGCAGGCGACGGCGAACCGGTCGCGCTCCTCGGGACGCACCTGCGCGACCACGCTTCCGGCAAGCCAGCCGATCGGGAACAGCAGACGCGCACCCTGGCCATAAAACAGGCCGATGTCGAATATCGCATTCGGACTGCCGCCCCACATGCGCGGCGGCACGTAGGATAGCACGATGTCGCCCGGCTGCGGCGTCAACGTTGCATTCTCCGCCGGCAACGGCCTGGCATAGGCTTGGCCCTCAATATCCGCTGATGGAACCGGGCAGGAGATTTCCGGCCCTGTCCACATCGCATGGATGCCGGCAACGACGCGCGGCTGCTCGAAATAGGCCAGCAGGAAAGAAGCGTTCTCGGGCGCCTTTTCAGGCAACAGAAGCGCCGTCACGGACAGCTTTGAGCGTGGCTCGGCGATGCTGATGGCAAGCGTCATGCCCTCAATCTTTCCTATTGGCGGATTGAAGCTTGTCGCGCAGGAAAGCGAAGGGCCGGCTGATGTCGGCCACCAGCGCCTCGCGCGCTGCTTTGGCATCCTGCCTTGCAAGCGCTGCGACAATGCTGCGGTGATAGTGGGCGGTATCGACCTCGCCGGCATCCGAAAAGGCGTAGATGGCGACGCGGATACAGGGTCCGGATTGTAGCCACAGGCTCTCGATCATCGGGATCAACACGGCGGAGCCGCAGCAACGGTAGATCTCAAAGTGGAAGCTCTGGTTGAGCGTCGCCTCGCGGTCGATATCCTTTTTGTGCTTTAACGCCCGCATCTCGTCCCACTCGCCGAGCATGGCTTCGACCGAAGCAATCTGGCGCGGATTCATGCGCGTGGCAGCCAGCGCGATCGCTTCGCCCTCGATCAGGGAGCGGGCGCGCAAGAGATCGTCGATACGCTCCAGCGTGATCGGCGGCACGCGCACGGCACGGTTGGGAAGCGCCTCCAGCGCCTTCTCCGTGATCAGCCGTCC
>NZ_RZSX01001306.1:0-1173 GCF_004023105.1 Mesorhizobium sp. M5C.F.Ca.IN.020.32.2.1
TCCTCGCCCGAACCGCCGGTGACGCGCAGGGACACATCGCTGCCTTCCGGAACGGTGAAGGTGGACGCAGCCTGCTTGCCATTGTCGGCGAGGGCTGGGTTGGCGAGGGCGGGGGAAGTGAGGAAGACCGGCGGCCTGCCGGTGTAGGCCGGCGGCGTCACCCAGGCGTCGATGCGCGGCGGCACCGCGTCGCGCGCCGCGTGGGCACTGAACCCGTCTGCGATGCGGCCGCCCGACGGTCCAAAGGAGAAGGCAAAGGCGGTGACCAACAAAAGCGCCGCCACGGCGCGCAGCCCCCACGGGTCGCGCTCCGGAACCCGGGTGCGTGGCATGTCGCCACCAAGGTTACCGAGTTTTTCGGCCATGCGTTTCTGGTGCTCACGCCACAGCGCTTGCGAAAAAATACTCTCCCTGCCGCTCGGCCGGTCGGTCTGCACCAGCACCGGGCTGTGCAGCAATTGGTTGGCAGCCTCGATGCGCCGGTCGATCTCGGCGCTGGTCGGCACCCGGAAGAAACGCAGGGGATAGAGCGCGGCAAGGGCTGCGATGCCGAACACTGCCATGAGGCTCATGCGCGCCGTGTCGGGCAGCAGAAGGAAGAGGCCGAGCCACGAGACGCTGAGGAACAGGCTGGCGACAATGACCAGCGGAAGAAGCAACGGCCAGCCACGCTCGACCGTCATCGAGACCCGTGTCGCCAGCCGGCTCAGAGCAAGGCGCCCGGCCAGGCTGCGATCGCTGGTGAAGGTGGGTCGTTGCGTCATCGGCCCTTCCTGATTCAGGCGGGATAACCCGAACCTCACAAATCTATCGCACCGGCCCGAAAACCGGATTCGATTTTCGGAAAGTACGATGCGAAGACTCAAAGTCGTAAATGCACGTCACTCGAAGCATAACAACAAACACGGCGAAGGCGAGGCGGTTCCCGAAATCGTGAACAGGACTGCCCCCGTTATCGTCCGAATTTAGCCGGATTGGCGTTTGCACCGCAGACCAGTACCGCGACACGCTCGCCCGCAGCCGGCGCGTACCGGCCGGACAGGATCGCCGCGAAAGCCGCCGCGCCGCCCGGCTCGGCGATGATTCGCACTCGGTCCCAAAGCGCCGCCTGCGCGGCGATAATCTCGTCGTCGCTGACCAATATGGAACGCTCGACGAAGGCCTCGGCGATTG
>NZ_RZSX01001307.1:0-1172 GCF_004023105.1 Mesorhizobium sp. M5C.F.Ca.IN.020.32.2.1
CGTATGATCCGCCTAAGCGGATCCGCGTCGATCCTGCACGTAGCGCAGCCGAAGGCGTAGCGGAAGGAAGGACGGGGAGACCGTTTTTTTGCTTGCGAGGGAGAGAGGGCAGAGCCCTCTTTCCCTCTCGGAGGCAAACAAAGTCGGCCGCGATCGCGGCCGTCACTTGCAAATGAAAGGAGCCGTCACTGGCTAGCGCCAGGACGGCTCCCGCGGTGAGTGGCAAGAAGGGCTAGCGACTTACCATCACCAACTCGTATTGCCCGAGACGCGCGCACTATGCTGATTTCGGCCCGTTCTGTAAACGGGCGATATCCCAATTTGGTGTACTGATGACGGCGTTCTGGCCGCGTAGCGGCCCGCGCGTCCGATCGTCACCCGGATGGGCGGAGACTGGCTGTAGGCAAGGCTCCGTGCCGAAGGCATAGAGCGGTTTCGCGAAGCGACGCGCCCATAATTCTGGCAGGCCGACTAGATTCCAAGGTGGCATCCGGTCAACCAATTTGGTTACATTGATTCGAACGAACACCGACGATCATCGCAACTTGGCAGGATCAATGGCAGGACCTTCCTTCGAGGGATGGATTTCTCACCTCGGTTTATAGCAGATCGACGATCCGCAAATTGACAAGCCGGTCTATCGGAAAACCAGCTTCGGCGAACTGGAGCTAAGCGCCGAAATTGAAAAAAAGATCAGCACCAGCCTTCGCAACGCTCGCGATCGACTGAAATTCCCGCGGGCGAAGCAGGCGCCGATGCTCGGGCTCAGCGACCAGGTTTATAATCGCTACGAAAACGCGGTTTCGCGGCTGACTGTCGGCCGGCTCCTTCACATCTGCGAGGTGCTGAGCATTTCACCGGTGGAGATCCTGTACCCAGTCGCGCCGCATCTTTGGGGTGAGGACCAGGCCGAAGCGGAGACTCGTATGGCGATCATTGAAAAGCTGGGGAATTTCGACGGTCCCACGCTTCAAGCCATTCTGAGCTTTCTTCACCACCTTAAGACGAAAGAGATTGACGAAGGCGGCAGCGGCTATGACGGCGCGGCGCCAGCCGCGCAGTCATTCTTTGCTGCAGTTCAAGTTGCAAACGGGTGTGACATTCATGGCGGCAAGTAACAAGCGGCTCATAAAGGCGAGCGAGGTTCCGACGTTTGTTGATGCGATCATCAA
>NZ_RZSX01001308.1:0-1172 GCF_004023105.1 Mesorhizobium sp. M5C.F.Ca.IN.020.32.2.1
CTGCAAAGCTTCCGCGAACAGATCGGCGACGCACTCATGAAAGGGGTCGAGATCATACCGCCGACGATGCTGGTCGATGATCGCCTGCAGCTCGACCTCGGTGGACGCGTGCTCGAATTGCAGGCATGGAAAGCGGCTCACACCGACAACGACCTGACCGTCTTCGACAACGCGACCCACACGCTGTTTGCCGGCGATCTCGTTTTCATAGGTTCCTTGCCGACGCTCGACGGATCGCTGCTCGGTTGGCTTCGCCAGATGGATGCGCTCGCCGCGATCGGCGCCGTGCGCGCCGTTCCGGGTCATGGCCCGGTGCCGGCCGACTGGCCGGAGGCGCTGACGGCGGAGCGGCGCTATCTCGAAGTTCTGGCGCGCGATATTCGCAAGGCGATCGTCGACGGGACGCCGCTCAGCGAGGCAGTCAAGACCGCCGGCGCAAGCGAACGGGGCAATTGGCATATGTTCGACGACTACAACCAGCGCAATGCAACGGCCGCCTTTGCCGAAGTCGAATGGGAATAGATCACACCGACAAGCGTTGGACGGGATGAAGTGGATCGATTTGCCAAGGCATCGTCAAAGGCTTATCCTCGACATCGGCCTGGGCACCACCTCTCTGACATTGGTGGAGGCATCGAAATGCAGAACCACTCTTACCGGAGCCGGCAGCTCGCCTTGCCGCTCGCAGCCATCTTTGCCGCGATCATCCTGGCCGTCGGCGCGCTCTTTGGCTCCTCCGGAGCCGCCCACGCGCAACAAACAGCCGCGTCTTCGGACAGGATCTGGCAGGATTTGAAAGGCGACGTGTTCGGCGATCGGGCAATTCTGATCGATACCGGCGTCGTCAGGGTCGAGGCGCCGAAGCGGGCGCAGGATGCCGCCATCGTGCCTGTCGACATCTATATCGACCCGGCCAAGGCACCCGACGGCATCAAATCCGTCACCTTGATAATCGACGTCAATCCGGCACCGGTTGCGGCGACGTTCCAGATCGGCAAGGACGCCGGCGTGACGCATCTGTCGACGCGCGTGCGCGTCAACGACTATTCCTATCTGCGTGCCATAGCAGAAACCCAGAGCGGTGAACTTCACATGGCTCAGACCTTCGTTAAGGCGTCAGGCGGATGCTCGGCCCCGGCGGTCAAGAACCAGGACGAGGCGATGGCGACAAT
>NZ_RZSX01001309.1:0-1170 GCF_004023105.1 Mesorhizobium sp. M5C.F.Ca.IN.020.32.2.1
ACATAGCTTAAAGCGTTGGCGGCAAAAGCCGCTGCAGCACCTGCGGCGGCAACGATGATGCCGCCGATCGCCGGGCCGACGCTGCGCGTCAAGTTGAAGCCCAAGGAGTTGAGCGCGACGGCAGCCGGCAGCTTGGCGCGCGGCACCATATCGCCGACAGAAGCCTGCCATGACGGGTTGTAAAGCGCCGTGCCGCTGTTGATCAGGAAGGCGAAGGCGAGCAGCGTCCACGGCGTTATCAAGCCAAGATAGGTGAACACGGTCAGCAGAACCGAGACGACCAGCATGAAGATCTGGGCAATCAGCATAACCTTGCGCCGGTTAAAGCTGTCGGCGATGGCACCGGCAACGAGCGCAAACAGCATGATCGGCAAGGTGGTCGAGGCCTGGACCAGCGCGACCTGATAGGACGAGGTGGCGATCGTGGTCATCATCCAGGCGGCGCCGACGCCCTGGATCAGGCCACCGAAATTCGAAACCAGACTGGCGGACCATACGGCGCGGAAAATGCCGTGCCGGAACGGCGCCAGCGCCGAGACGCGTTCGCTGTCCGGCTCGTCGTCGATCATAGATGCTTCCCCGACTTCAAATGCTGCCTTCTTCCAGAATCGATCCCCTCATACCGTTCCTTCAAGGTAGAGCATGACTTCGCAAAGGGCGAAGGCCTTTTCAAAGGAGATCATGGTCCAACAACAGGATAGCGTACGCTGGAACAAGTCAGCGGCCACCCTTGCAGGCGGCGTGAAGCGCTTCGGTGAGGGCGGACTTTGGGCCAGCCGATGCGACTGCGGCCTGCTAAATTTTTACGAATGTCGTTATCTCAAACCGCTGCGCACCCTCGGATCAAAACGCCCGAGGGGCAGGCTATGGGCGACATCCATTACCGATCTTCGAATCCGGTCAGCACGCCGACGGCGTTGATGCCGATTTCCTCGACGGCATAGCCGCCTTCCATGACGAACAGCGTTGGCAGGCCGAGCTTGGCGATGCGACGGCCAATCTTGGGATAGTCGCCGCTTTTCAGCTTGAACTTGCTGATCGGGTCCTTCTCGAACGTGTCGACGCCAAGCGAGACGACAACGACTTCGGGAGCGTAAGCCGCAAGTTTCGCGCAGGCGTCCTCCAGCGAAGCATTCCAGGCGTCCCATGCGGTGCCGAACGGCATGGGGT
>NZ_RZSX01000130.1:0-9885 GCF_004023105.1 Mesorhizobium sp. M5C.F.Ca.IN.020.32.2.1
TCTCGGAGGCGCGCGCCCGACGGTTCCTGGCTTGCCCGCTTGATGTTGAAGAAACCGCGCATGCTGGTGGCAATCGCGCTGGCCAACAAGATGGCGCGTGGCATCTGGGCCATGCTGACGAAACAGGAGGACTACCGGAATCCGGCGACGTTGCCTGCGTGATTTGCAACAACGCACCTGAGACCGGGACGTCGGAGATGTGAGGAAGGCGTGAACTGCATGGGCAAATGATCGATCAGATCGGGGTCAGGAAAACCAGAGTCAAGTTGAGAGCCCACGCAAGCTCGCTTTGCTGATTTGGACCTGATCCGCGCATCACCATACCGGCCCGCGGCACATGGAACGGCCGCAAAACCGCACTCGATCACACGTCCAATGCTTCAGGTTCTTCCTTGCAAAATGGCTGGCATCCACACAAGAACTTGACGCACAAAACTCGGTGCCCGATTGGAGCTATGTGGAGAGGAAGTTGCGCCGCCGCAGCGTAATGGGTGCTGCTACAGGGTTTGGCTACACTTGTACGACCCTCGAGGCTTGGTAAGGCCCGCGCGCCCGACGATGCGCCAGACGCACTTGGGCGGCGAGAAGATTTTAGTCGATTTCGCCGGCGACACCAGCGACATCTTCGAACCCGTCACCGGCGAAGCGCGTCCCATGAAGCTGTTCGTCGCAGCGCTAGGCGCGTCTAATTATATCTACGCCGAGGCGTGCCCGAGCGAGAGCCTGCCCGACTGGATCGGCCTTCATATCAACCTGATCCGGTTTCTAGATGGCGTGCCGAAGTTCGTGGTCTGCGTATCTCAAGGCCGCCGTCACCAACCCCGCCGCTACGCCCCAGGTCTCACCGGAGCAATGCGGAGATGGCGAGCCATTACAGCACCGCAGTTCTCGCAACCAGGCCGAGACTCCCCAAACATAAGGCAAAGTCGAGGTCGCCGTGCAAATTGCCCAGCGCTGGGTCTTGGCGCGGCTGCGCAACCAGCGCTTCTTTTCCCTGGCCGGGCTGGACGCCGCCATCCGCTGCTCGTCCCCGAACTCAACCCCCGCCGGATGCGCGGCTTCGGCTCCAGCCGCGCCGAACTCTTGGCCGGGAGATCGACAGGCCGAAGCTGGGAGAACTGCCGGATCAGCCATACGTGTTTGCGCGCTGGAAGCATTGCCGCGTCGCCCGACTGTCACGCGAAGGTCGAGGGCCACTGGTATTCCACGCCCTACTGCCTCATCCGCGAGCTCGGCGTATCGCCGACAAGACCGTCGAGATCTTCCACATGGGGCAGCGGATCGCCAGCCAACGCCCGAGCGCTCAACCGGCGCCGCCATACGGCCCTTACCAATCACATGCCGAGCGCGCATCGCCGCTAACAGCGAGTGGACGCCGGGGACTGATCGCGGCCGGCGAAAGATCGGTCCTGCCACCGCCGCCGTCTTCCATGCCGTCATCGCTGACCGGCTGCATCCCGAACAGGGCTTTCGCACCTGTCTCGGCATCCTGGCGCTGACCAAAAGCTACGGCAACAAGCGCGTTGATGCAGCCTGCCAAGCAGCATCCTTATCCAGGCGCGCTCCGTCGCCTCGATCCGCTCGATCCTCAAGAACGGCCTGAACGCGCTTTCCTCGACGAGACGCCCGACCACCAATCCCTGCGCGCCACGGCAACCATCCGCGGTCAGGGCTATTTCCACTGAACCATGGAGTTCTCAATGCTCGCCCATCCCACTCATGAACGGCTGATCGCACTCGGCTTGACGGGCAAAAGCCTTCGAGAGCAGCGACGATCACCGGATCTCGATGCCCTGTCGTTCGAGGAGCGAATCGGGCTTCGTGTCGATCGCGAAGCCGCCGAGCGCGACACCAAAAAGATCAAGACGGGTCACAAATTCCCCGCGCTGCGCCAGAGCGCATGCCTAAAAGATGTCGATTTGCGCATGCCGCGCGGTATCGACCGCGCCGTCTTCGCCAGACTCGACGGCGGCGACTGGATGGACAGCTACGAGAACTTGTCGTTCACGGGCGCAACCGGCCCGGAAGGGTTGGCTTGCCTGCGCCCTTGGCCACAAAGCCTGCCGCGACAATGATCAGTACTCTATCATCGCGTCCCGCGTCTCTTCGAGGCGCTCGCGCTGGCGGGCGGCGACGGAGGCTATGGCCGCGTGCTCGAGACGCTCGGGCGCGTTCAACTCCTCATCATTGACGGCTGGAGCCTGATGGCGCTCGGCCGAGCGCAGCGACCTCTTGATCCTCGATGATCGCCACGGCCGCGCATCCACAATCGTCAAAAGCCAAAATCCCTGTAACACTGGCACCACATTATCGGCGATCCCACGCTCGGTGATGCGATCCTAGATCGCTTAGTTCAAAACGCTCATCGCCTTCAACTCACCGTAGAAAGCATGCGAAAACAAGCCCCGCGCCCATGCTCTTGACGCAGCCGCAAACACCTGAATCAATGAACAGGTCGGTCGAAGCGGCCGCTCATCCGTTTCAGACAGCCGGGCACCGAAGGTACCGCAGAGCAGAAAATAAATTCACAGAACCTTTGCAAACGCAAATGGCTGACAATGGTACCGTCAGTGCAAGACCTCAGTTCAGGCAAGAAAGAAGCCGATTCTATCTGAAAAACCGGTTCACCTTCATTTGAAAGAGAGAACAGCCCATGGCACAAAGAGCGCTAATCCTGGTTGAGGGCCATACACGTATTGGCTTTCTATACGTGAAAGCAGCCCGGAGCCTTGGTCTTCATCCAATTACACTGTCGGCTAGCCCAGCTCAGTACGACTATCTCGCGGCGGAAGGGAGTGAGGCAATCCGCGTCGACACAGACGATCTCGATGCGCTGATCCAGGAATGTTCGCGGCTAGGTGCGAGCTATGACATTGCTGGCGTTACCGGCTTTGCGGGTGACGATGAGTCGATCTATGCAACAGTAGGTAAGCTTTGCCAGAGCTTCAATTTACCGGGACCGAATCCTGCGTCCGTTGAACGGTGCTGCAACAAATTCATCCAACGTCAGATCCTCGCGCAGGCCGGCATTCCAATCCCTGATTATCGCTTGGCAGCCAATTCGGTGGAGATTGAAAGCGCTGCCGTGGACATCGGGTTGCCGGTGGTTCTCAAACCAATCTTAGGCAGCGGCAGCATTGGAGTCCGTTTGTGCCACAGCGTCGACGACTTGGCCGGACATGCGAAATATCTGTTGCGCGCGAACCAACACCTGCGGAGGTCCTCGCCGAGGACACTGGTCGAAGAATTCGCGGACGGTCCACACTATGCGGTTGACCTAATGGGCGATGAAGTCATTGGGATTGCTGCTGGGAAATTTGGCCCCCCGCCGCATTTCGTCTTTCATGAGTACACGCATCCGGCCCCGCTGAATGATGAGGTCTATAAACGTATCGCCGATGTTTCGCTGAGCTGTTTGAGAGCACTCGACCTTGGCTGGGGGCCAACCAACATTGAATTCCGGCTGACAAAGCGTGGCCCAGTCGTGATCGAAGTCAATCCTCGTCTTGCGGGCGGCCCCAATCCCCGCCTGGTTCAACTGGCTTACGGTGTCGATTTAGTAACCGAGCACATCAAGCTTGTCATCGGCGAGGACTGGGATTTGCACAAAAGGTGTTCCCATGCTGCGGGCGCACGATTCCTGGTTCCTGATCGCGATGGCACCCTCGATTGGATCACTGGCGACCGTCATGCGGTTGCTGTGCCGGGTGTTGCCGAGGTCGAGTTGTATGTTAAACCCAAGACGCTGATCGCCTTAAAAGGCGACTACCGTGATCGCGTAGGGCATGTCATTGCCGTTTCACCCGCTCTTGCTCAGACCCAGGAAATACTCGAGCGCGCCGTCAACATGATTAGTTTTTCGATCTCACCGTTTCCGGCAATTGGGTGAACAAGGGCAATCAGCGGCCCCAACCTTGTCCGCACCGGCGGAGGGGGCAACCGCCGAGAAGTGACCGTAGTAGGATATTTGTGCACTCGATAACTGGCGGAGTGGGCAGGTCCAGATAGATGTGAGACGGGTGACTTGATAAACGTTCAGAGCGTCCGAAGCTGAAGTTGCTAAGATCAAACTTCAGGAGAACCTTTGACTTAATGTGGTGGACAGCCTCCGCTCCCGGCACCGCAGTGTGCCAAAGGTGGCTGTCGAAAGCCACATGGGGAGAGCCGTCCGTCCATGTAGAGGATCACCACAAGCGGCTGGATAAGGGAGCCGAACCTGCCATACCTGGTGCGCCTGGGTTCTGCCATTGGACCCTGCTTCCCTTTAGTCTTCTTGGAACGCCACCCGGGTCGAGGTTCGCAACGAGGGCTTCGTCCGCAACAAGGCGAGCTACATCGCGCTCAGTATCTTGCCCAACGGCGGCAACGAGCGTTGCGAACCAGTTGAAAAACCGAGCTGTTGCCGACGCCGTGGTTGCGGCCAAAAAGGCTTTCCAGTAACGATGACCGCCGTGTTCCCGCTTGTGCAGACCTGCATTGTGCACCTCATCCGCCATTATTGGAGTTCGTGTCATGGAAGGACCGCAACCTGTCGTGCCGGCGTGCGGGCGAAATACCGGGCCAAGGCCGCCGAAGCCGGCCTGGCCGCGCTCGATGCCTTCGAAGCCTGCGTATTCCGATGAAGCCGGCCACCGATTCCGATTTGAAGCCGGCCATTTTTCGGACTGATCCTGGGTCTCGTTGATGTTTGGGTTGGGTTTTGTTTCGGGTCAAGCTTCGGTGTTTTCTGGTACGATTGGCGGGCGCTGTTTTCGCATGCTTTCACCGGTGAGATCGATGCGATAGGCGTTGTGAACGAGGCGATCCAGGATGGCGTCGGCGAAAGGTTCGTCAGCCAACGACAGTGACAAGCCTCACGCATACGATTCCTGACAGTCCCCCAGCTCGCGCGAGGGGCTTCAAAACCGTCGAGCTAGACCATCGGCCACCAGTCCGCTTTTCGCGGGCGGTCTAGCCGACTGGCACACCCCGTTCCTTTACCAGCCTCACTGCCTCAAGCTGACTTCGCGGCTGAACTTCCTTCTGCATTTCCACTCTCCAGTTCCGCTATCACTACGGGCTGCTTCGGCGGTATACCGATATATGGCGCTCGGATCGTTCGCTGAACGCACCTCTCGCCCAATCTCCCCACCGCTCCCCTAGCTCCAGCCCCACGCATTCGGCCATGGTATCCAGTTCCTGGTGATAAACGTAACGAACGCGTTGCGGCAAACGTCTAACCGACGTATCGGAAAACCAGAGAAGAGTTGAAACCAAATTCTGGTTTAGTGGATCATGGACAGCCACATTGAGGATCGTATTCTCATGATCCACTAGCCGCGCCTTTGCAGTTTGTTGGCCGCCGACGAGAGGATCTAAGCCTGGGACCCCCAATTCTATCACCAAAACCCCCTCATGATCTAGCGCCTCCGCGGCAGATCGGAGGCAAGCTATTTGCGCTTCGCGCGTGGAGAGCAGGGTGAACGTGAAATAAACGCAATACACCGCATCATAGCGCTGCTCTGATCTAAAATGGGCGATATCCCCCTCCCAAGCCGTGATTAGATCGGTGCGCTTGGCGAGAAGTTTCAACATGCTGCACGAATTGTCGATACCTTCGACTTTGACCCCGCGCTCGCTCAACGGCACCGCCACTCGCCCGTCGCCTATACCCAGTTCAAGAGCACTGCCCCCGCTGCAATATCCCTCTAGAAAGGCGACCGTGTCGTTCACCTCTGCGATTTTGCCTTGCAGATTGGTGTATTCTTCATAGATCGGAGCGTAAATTTCGCCATAAGTTAACTCATCAGACACGTTCGATTCTCCTGACGCTAGTTTTAGCCATTTCTTGACTTTTCTCATATCGTGACGGTTCGAAAACTGATTTGTGTTGCCCATTACCGAATACGCGTAGTTTCCAGCTGACCCGCGACGTGCTTCGCGCAAGCACAGGAGCTTGGCGGATGTCTATCAGTTGCCGAGGTGCGCCCGTGGTCGCCAACTGAGCAAAAAGCGTCGCTATAGAATTGAGCGCGCATATTGAGTAGCCCCGAACTTTCTCCGTCAAGAGCATGCCCAACCCTCTCGATAATGTCTCCTGCATAGAGCCTGTTCCTTCGTGTGGGCAACTCTCAAGCGAAATCGTCGATGCGGACATCGAACGGCTTCGTTGCTGGGCGAACGCACCAAATGCAGAAGCAAGAGGCGTGCCAACTCGAGATAGGTGTTAGTCCTATGTCCGCTTTTCGCCTCCAATTCGGCGAGTTTGCTTTATCACAATCTTGTCGGACCTCCACTATTGAAAGAGCGAAAGGGGTTCGAAGGTTTCGCGTCTCTAATCGTCACGTCACTGCCACCAGCTCGCGTTTGCGATCAGGCCTCACAGTTTTCGGCGAATGACGTCCTGCAGCATCTCCTCGTCCAAGGAGAGATCGGCCACCAGGTGCGTGCCCTGTGCTTGAGGACCTGGGGAAGCCGCCTGGTTCAACCCGGCAACTTGACAATCGTCGGAGATTTTGAGCGTCTCCCCCTTTTCCTTTCGCGGCTCTTAGGAGGTTATCCGACACCATCAGGCACGGGTAGCCGCGAGGCTTGGCGATGATGTCGAGTTCCCGGACGACACACCCGAGATCGAGTTGTCGGCGACCGTGGCCAGACACTCCCCGCTGAAATCGCCGATCACGGAAGAAACTGGCGATGATGAGCGAAACGGCCACGATCGCTGGCTTCGGCAATGATGGCCAACGTGATGACCGGTCCGATGCCTGGGAGGCCCGCCATCAAACCTGTAGTTTGGCAACCTCGAGGATGTCTGAGCTCCTCGACCAAGAGGATAGCATGGAGCGCTGCATGACTTTAGGATGAACCGATGCCGCGCGCTGTGAATCAGATTGCCAAAAAGAATACCATCAACGATCAGACCTTCGAGTTTGGCACGGGGGGCGACCGTCGCGTTTAAGGACCCTGATGTTGTGCTGAACGGTCTTTGGTTGAAGACTTCAGTGTTCGGAACCTGACACACGGAGGCTCAAGTTTTCCGCCGTTGCTGGCGCCAAACACATTGTTTACCCTCTTGCTTCCGTGGCACGGAAATTGCGTGCGGCACGGGTAAGATCAGTCTTGCCATAGTGGTCTCGAGGCTGGCGGGCCAGGGGTAAATGAAACTTGCTCGAACAATCCATGCGATGGACCTTGCACTCTGGAGTCCGGTGCCGACGATTGAAGATTTGCGGTGCTGGGTGCCGCTGTCATCCCGCCAGCAGCGGGTTTGGCTCCCTTCACGTCTGATGGGCGGCAGCGAGGGCTGTTACAACCGGATGAGGCTCAGGTTTCGCAGCTATCTGGACGAGGCGGCCCTACAGTCGGCCTTGGGCGGCTTGGTGGCGCGTCCTGAGGTCATGCCCACCGCCTTCGGAGTGGAGGACGGCCACCAGTTTCAGCTGTTCGGGCTAGTGGACGCCGGCCGGCCGCTGAAACGAGACGATCGGACGCCGGCAGCGGATGTGGAGACGACAGCCACTGCTCTGATGCGCCATGAAGCGCGCGCGGCGTTCGAGATGGAAGCCGGGCCGCTGATCCCTGGACGGCTGGTATGCCTGGCCTGGGACGATCATGTGGTGTTGATCATGCACCACATGATCTGGGACGCTCGATCACAACGCCTCGCGGCACGCGAGCTCTACGCCACGGCCCGGGAGGGCCGCGCGGAACGGCTAAACGCGATTGCCGGTGCAGTGTACGGACCACGCGGCCTGTCAGCGCCGTGGGAGCTTTGTTCATCGTGCGCCTGCCTGGCCGCTGGACCTCTTCCCGAGTTTCGGAACTGTG
Source organism: Mesorhizobium sp. M5C.F.Ca.IN.020.32.2.1 (assembly GCF_004023105.1). NCBI lineage: Bacteria > Pseudomonadati > Pseudomonadota > Alphaproteobacteria > Hyphomicrobiales > Phyllobacteriaceae > Mesorhizobium > Mesorhizobium sp. M5C.F.Ca.IN.020.32.2.1. The sequence goes on from NZ_RZSX01000130.1 coordinate 7,807, forward strand.
TTGGCGCAGCATGTCAACAATACCGCGATTTCCGCGACGGCCCCCGCCTGGCGGTACCGCGACGCGCGTAGGTAGACCATCTGGCCCTATCGATCAGCCAACTAAATTCGGATCAAATGAACTGACAGCGGGCAAAAACAAAGGAGTAGCTCATGCGGGTAGCCATCGTGTGGAACTATAAGCCTACGGAGGTGACCAATCAGTTTGGCCAGGCGCGTCCCGAGGAATACGGCCCCAGCCCGACAGATGAAAGGGTGGCGGCAGCCCTGCAAGAGGGCGGTCACGAGACACTCCTGTGTGAATGCGATTTAGGACTGCTCACTAAGCTCGAGCGATTCATGCCAGTCGATTCGCGAGGCCGCCCTTCAGGATTCGTCTTCAATAGGGCGGAGGAAATTCAGGGCGAGTTCCGTTACACCCACGTTCCCGCCATGCTTGAGATGGCCAGTATACCATACACTGGATGTGGCCCGCTAGCGATCGGGCTGACGCACGACAAGGTCATCACCAAGAGACTCATCCGCGATTGCGGCGTGCCCACCCCCAACTTTCGCGTGATGCGTCGCGGAACCGAGGGTACCTGCGACCTGCGATTCCCTGTGGTAGTGAAGCCACGTCACGCAGAGTGCAGCATCGGATTACAGCTCGTACATGAACCTGCTCAGTTGAGGCATGCCGTGGAAGTAATCGTTGCGCGTTATGCGCAGGACGCACTCGTGGAAGAATACATCGACGGGCGAGAAATTCATGTCGCTTTGCTGGGAAACGGAGAGCCCGAGGTGTTGCCGCTGGTGGAGCAGGACTTCGGGGACCGCGAAATGCGTCTTATGACTTGGGACGCGAAGTACACAGCGATCGCGGCGCCACCGAAGATTTGCCCGGCGCAAATCGGGAGCAGCCTTGCGGCTATGCTGCGGGAGATTTCGGTGGCGACCTACCGGGCCTGCCAGTGCCGGGACTACGCTCGCGTCGACCTCCGGGTCGACCATTGCGGCCAGCCCTTTGTCCTAGAGATCAACTCTATGCCGGGGCTCAGCATGAGTTCCGGGTTTGTCATAGCCTGGATGGCTAGAGGACACAGCTACTCTAGTTTGGTCAATCGCATCCTCGATGTAGCCCACACGAGGCACTTCGGCATCGGCATTCCTAGCTGAATACGCGACGGATTCGACGAGACGGTGAGGTGAGGTCTGCGCAGGCGCTAGGTAAGACTTCTTCGTGCCGCTCCCGAGGCCCTCGACGCGCAGACGATCGCCGAAGAGCTCTGATCTTGATCGCGAAAAGAGGTCGGCCATTTGAGTTGCGAGGCGTTGCAGCTTCCGCCGTCGCGCATCTCGATGTGAGATGTGAGGCGATGCCCCTTTGCCTTAAGTATTCTCGGCGCAAGTGGCGGCCACTTCCCGCGCGACTAGTACTACTGCGTCATAAATTGCGAGCCTGACGCGGACTGTCCATGGCCCTTGTGCAGCACGGACATCGTTGCAGACGGTTGGCCAGGGCCACGGTCAGGCGTCGCCTGATGGTCGGGATCGAGGTCGGGACGTGCCGCTCTGGTCGGATTGGAGGATCCGCGGGGTCGATTACCGCCGGGAAGACCAAGTGTTTGGCGGCCCTGGGCGCGAGTTGGAGTTGAGGGGGGAATCGTCTCCCGCAGAGAGACCAGGAAGCCATAGGCGGCGATACAGAGGCTGGCGTGGTGGTGGAAGCCCCGCCACCCTCGGCCTTCGGAGTGGCCCAGTCCCAGTTCCTGCTTGAGTTCCTGATAGTCTCGCTCGATCCGCCAACGCAGCTTGGCGGCGCCGACCAACTGGGTGACCGTAGCGTCGGCCGGCAAGGTGGAGAGCCAATATTGCTCGGCTCGACCTCGCCTTCAGGCCACTCGATCAGGAGCCACTCTTGGGCGTGAGCCTCGGGCCGATTGTAGTCCCTGGATGCCGGCCGCAAGCGCACGGCGGCGAAGCGGGAATTGAGCTCGGTGTTGGTTCCTTCGCGCCAGGCGATCGTGCGCCAGGTCTCGGCGTCAAACTCCTCGGCCAGGGCCTTGGCCGAGATCGGCTTGTGATTGTCGGTTCGGCGACT
>NZ_RZSX01001310.1:0-1170 GCF_004023105.1 Mesorhizobium sp. M5C.F.Ca.IN.020.32.2.1
ACTTACGGGTAGCAAAAAATTCCGAATCAATTTGAAAGAATTGTGAATACATTCCCAGGCAGAAAGACCGACCGCCGATGAGTTCGTTCCCGCCGCCGTCGCCTACTTTGGACGGGAGATCCGCGCCGTGGCCGCCGATGGCACCATCTGATGCTCATCTTGGCCGACAGCTTTGCAAGAAACCCTGAATATGATCCGTCAGTTCGAGGCGATGCCGACGCGTGGCGCGGCGTGAAGTCCACGGTCCACCGACAGGGGAATTGCCCAGGCGACTGGCATAGACGGCACGCGGGGGCCGAAAAACCTCGAAAATCTAAGTCTTGAACTTATGACACAGCTTGTGACATAGACGTGTTACGGTGACACAAAGCCAGCGGGTATGGCGGAATTGGTAGACGCACCAGATTTAGGTTCTGGCGTGAGAACGTGGGGGTTCGAGTCCCTCTACCCGCACCACTGCTCCCCTAGAAAAGTGGATTAAGCTTCCAGCGCCGAAAGCGTAGGGTTCGTGTCCCTTCATCGTACCAAGTTTTTCGCCAGAAGGCCTGGAAACGCCGCGTTCTCCCAGGTGCGACCTGTTCGGCAGAGCATCAATTGGCCCTTGCGAAAGCTGATCCTGCTCAAGATGACTGCCGGGAACCAGCCTCGGCAAAACACGTTGCTAAGTCATCGACCTCACAAAGGATCCGTGCGATGGCGAAAGACCTATCTCGCGAGGAAGAGAAACGCGGCACCGGAAAGGTCTTCATGTGGGGCGCCGTGATCATCGCTGTGCTTTTTGTTGCCCTAATGGCCGTGTTCATCCTCGGCCCGTTCTGGTCTTAGCCGCCATTTGGGCATCGTGAAACTCCAGGCCGCTTACTCCTCAAAGACCTGGCCGGTGAACAATTCGGCCAAATTAGCAAGTTCAGGTCCCAGCACGCGATCCCCGCCGACTGGCGGCACGATGCTTCTGATATCCGCGACGAACGACTGAAGCGCCGGAGGAGCCACGCGCTTGGTGACATGCAATGCCTGCGAGGCGATCACAGCCAGCATCGCCATCGCGGCATCGAGGCAGCGGCCGGCGCGTGCTTCCTTCGTCCAGGCGAGGAACACCGTCGTCGCTACATCGTCCTGGCCGGCGCCGGCCGATTCGGTTCCCGGGATGAAGGTGCGCTGGGCCGCGAG
>NZ_RZSX01001311.1:0-1167 GCF_004023105.1 Mesorhizobium sp. M5C.F.Ca.IN.020.32.2.1
CTTCTGGCTTCGGGGCCGTTCGAGTGTCGCTCACGCGGCTCTCTTGAATTTCGCAGAGGGCAGATCTAGAAGCGAAGCGCTTCATCGCCAGCGGCGCACCGCCCTCGTTGGAGAGGCGTATATGGGAAGCATCGGTTTCGTGTCAAGCACCTTTTGGTGAAAGAACCTGCTAATTCCATTGCCGGCTTGGCATCGTGCTGCGTTCCCCGGGTTTCAGCCAGATCGAGCCATGTTGGCTGCAGGGATGGGGTTACGACAGCAATGCTCGTTTTCGGTTAATCCACAGCCTGATGCCGCTGGCGGAAGAGGAGGGATTCGAACCCCCGATGCGGGTGTCCCCGCATAACGACTTAGCAAGCCGCCGCCTTCAGCCGCTCGGCCACTCTTCCATTTGTCAGCTCCACTCTTCCTTTGCCAGCCGTTGATCAGTTGTGGATAATTTGGAGGCGCCAGCCGGACTCGAACCGGCATGCACGGAGTTGCAATCCGCTGGATAGCCGTTCTCCCACGGCGCCTTGACGCTTCGCTTCTAAGGGACGCCACCTCTTGCATCGCTTGACGGACAATGATTGGTGGAGGGAGTAGTATTCGAACCTACGAACTCTTAAGAGGGCAGTTTTAGACTGCTGCCATTAACCGCTCGGCCACCCCTCCGAATATCCAAGGTCTGCCGCTGGCGGAGGGGGAGGGATTTGAACCCCCGAGGCCCTTGCAGGCCTAGCCGCTTTCGAGGCGGGCGCATTCAACCAGGCTCTGCCACCCCTCCATATTGGTGCAGCCCGATTTTGGTGCGGACGGCGAGATTCGAACTCGCAACGGGAATACCCGGCCGGGTTTAGGCCGGCTGCGTCTACCGATTCCGCCACGTCCGCCCGCCACGTCCGTAAGTGCTTTTCCAGCTTCGCGCCGCGTTCGCAAAGATCGCGAACCGGGATGGTCGGAGTGGCAGGATTCGAACCTGCGGCCCCCTCGTCCCAAACGAGGTGCGCTACCAGGCTGCGCTACACTGCGGCTCTCCGAGCCCATAGGCCGAGCCGTACGCGTCTGCCGGTTCTCGCCACGAGATGCTTGAGACCAGATCCCCTGTAAGCCGGGTGCTGTCGAGGGCTGCCATTCCTCTTGGACGCCTGTCGCCAGGCGCCTCCTTGCCCGCCACCAAAGCACTTC
>NZ_RZSX01001312.1:0-1166 GCF_004023105.1 Mesorhizobium sp. M5C.F.Ca.IN.020.32.2.1
TTGCCGGGGTTGAACGGATCCAGGGTGAAGGCAACCGGATCGCGATTGGCGACCGCCAGCGCGATCAGAATGACGGCCAGCGGTACGAAGACCACGATGAGCATGAGGCGATTGAACATGGAATTTCCTGTCGAAGGCGGGCTCTACCGCAGGCCTACTGAAAGGCCGGCATGCTGCACGAGCTCGCGCGGCGCCTATTTGCTGCCGTTCAGCCTTTCACGCAATTCCTTGCCGGTCTTGAAGAACGGCACCCATTTCTCCTCGACCTCGACGGATTCGCCGGTGCGCGGGTTGCGGCCAGTGCGGGCGGGGCGGTTTTTCACCGAGAAAGCACCGAAACCGCGCAGCTCGACCCGGTTGCCTTCGGCAAGCGCGTCGGTGATCTCGTCGAAAATCGCGCCGACGATGTTTTCGACGTCGCGCAGAAAAAGGTGCGGGTTGCGTGTGGCGATGATCTGCACAAGTTCGGATTTGATCATGAGAAGGCTCCCCGTGAAAACACAGCAGTCAAAATTATGAGGATGATTTTATTTGCTTTTTTCCCTCGTCTCAAGGGTGCCAGACGGAAACGAGACCGTCAAGAAACAAGCGGTCGGCACCAAGTTCGTGAATGATCTCGCCGCCATAGTCGGGCAGGCCGAGCGCACTGCCGATGGTTCGCGCCATCGCTTTCGAGAACAGGAAGCCGCTGCTTTCCGCGTCCTTCCACTCCACCACCTTGAGCTTGGCGTCGACGCCCTTGGTCGCGAGCCAATCGATCGCTTCGGTCTCGCCGCCGACCGCGTCGATCAATTTGTTGGCAACAGCCTGTCGGCCGGTGAAGATCGACCCGTCGGCCAGGGCCAGCGCCTCCGGCTTGGTCATGTTGCGGCGCTCGGCGACGACGCCGACGAACCAGTCGTAGCTGTCCAGGATGAGCTTGCGGACCATGGTGCGCTCGTCGTCACTGGTCGGCTTGAAAGGCGATGGCGAGGCTTTCAGCGGCGAGGATTTCACTTCCTCGAGCTTGATGCCGAGCTTGTCCATAAGGCCGCTGACGTCCGGATACTGGATCAGCACGCCTATCGAGCCGACGATCGACGATTTGCGCGCGACAATATGATCGGCCGCGGTGGCGATCATATAGCCCGCCGATGCGGCCAGCGTGCCGACCTCGGCCACCACCG
>NZ_RZSX01001313.1:0-1164 GCF_004023105.1 Mesorhizobium sp. M5C.F.Ca.IN.020.32.2.1
AGCGACAGCAGTCTGAACGGTTTTTCGCTGGCGCCGACCAGTGTCTCGACGAAGGCGCTGGCCGGCTTCGCCAGGATCTCGGCGGGCTTGGCATATTGTACCAGCTTGCCGGCATCCATCACCGCGATCTTGTCGCCCATATGCACCGCCTCCTCCATGTCATGGGTGACGAGGATGATGGTGGTGCCAAAGCGCTTCTGGATCGCCAGAAGATCCTCCTGCGCCTTATTGCGGATGATCGGGTCGAGGGCACCGAACGGCTCGTCCATCAGAAGCACGTTCGGCTCGGCGGCAAGCGCGCGGGCAACGCCGACGCGCTGCTGCTGGCCGCCGGAAAGCTCGTGCGGATAGCGCGGCCCGAACGCCTCGGGGTCGAGCTGATAGAGCGTCATTAACTCTTCGACGCGGGCCTTGATGCGAGCCTTGTCCCAGCCGAGCAGCACTGGCACGGTGGCGATGTTCTGCGCCACCGTGCGGTGCGGAAACAGGCCGTGGCCCTGGATGGCGTAGCCGATGCTGCGCCGCAGTTCGTAGCCGGGCAGCGAACGGTTGTCGGCGCCGTCTAGCTTGATGACGCCCGAGGTCGGCTCGACCAACCGGTTGATCATGCGTAGCAGCGTCGTTTTGCCGGAGCCGGAAGTGCCGACAATCACGGCGATGGTGCGTGGTTCTATCAGCATCGACACGTCGTCGACGACGGTCGTCGCGTCATAGCGCTTGGTAATGCCTTCGATCTCGATCATGCCGTTTCAACCCTGCGCTTGGTGGCGGTCATTTCGATCACTGCGTCGAGGATGATGGCGGCGGCAAAGGCCATCGCCACCGTCGGCACGGCGCCGAGCAGCACCAGGTCCATCGCCGTCTGGCCGACGCCCTGGAACACGAAGACGCCGAAGCCGCCGCCGCCGATCAGCGCGGCAATGGTGGCGAGGCCGATGTTCTGCACCAGCACGATGCGGATGCCAGTGAGGATGACCGGAAAAGCCAGCGGAAACTCGACGCCGAACAGGCGCTGGCGATCGGTCATGCCCATGCCGCGGGCGGCGTCGTTGGCGGCGCGCGGCACGCCGGCAAGGCCGACCACGGTGTTGGCCACCACCGGCAGCAGCGAATAGAGGAACAGCGCGAGGAAGGCGGGGGTGGTGCCGCTGCCGCGAATGCCAA
>NZ_RZSX01001314.1:0-1162 GCF_004023105.1 Mesorhizobium sp. M5C.F.Ca.IN.020.32.2.1
GCAAGATCATCCTGCGCGTCGGCTGATCATTGATGTTGCTGTCTAAAAACATCATGGGCTAGGAATGGTCTGCAACGCCTTCAGGAAGCTCCGCCGGGACTTGGCGTTCCGCCACGGCAGGCGGCTGCGCCAGTTCAACTATTGGCTGCTTGCGCGCGTCGCGATGACGATAATTTGGCTGCTGCGTCTGCTGCCGGTCGACAGCGCGCTCAATTTCGCCGACCGAGCCGCCCGCCGCATTGGTCCGTGGGTGGGACGCCACAACGTCGCCATCGCCAATCTGCGCAACGCATACCCCGAAAAGAGCGACGGCGAAATCCGGGCCATCGCGTCCGATATGTGGGGCAACATGGCTCGGCTCGCCGCGGAATACATCTTTCTCGACGCCCTGTTCGACTACGATCCCGCCGCGACGAAACCGGGCCGCATCGAGGTCAAGGGGATCGAGCACTTCGTGCATATCGCCGAGGAACCGAAGCCGCATATCATCTTCACCGGGCATCTCGGCAATTTCGAACTGCTTCCGGTGGCGGCAGCCACTTTCGGCATGAACATCACGGCGCTGTTTCGCCCGCCCAACAACCCCTACCTTGCCGACTACATCCTCTCGACTCGTCGCTCGACCATGGGATCGCTTCTGCCCTCCTCGACCGGCGCTTCATTCGCGCTGGCGGCCATTCTGGAGAAAGGCGGCAATATCGGCGTGCTCGTCGACCAGAAATTCTCGAGCGGGCTCGAAACGACATTCTTCGGCCGCCCATGCGAGAGCAACCGGGTTCTGGGCACCCTGGCGCGGCACTATGACTGCGATGTCTATCCGGCGCGCTGCGTGCGCTTGCCCGGCAACCGCTTCCGGCTCGAGATCGAGGACAGACTGGCCTTGCCGCGCACCGCCGGCGGCAGTGTCGACGTCCACGGCACCACCCAGCTGCTCAACGACGTGGTCGAGCGCTGGGTGCGCGAGGATCCAGGCCAGTGGATGTGGTTCCACAAAAGGTGGGAAATCAGCGGCCCGCGCAGAAAGCGTCAAAAGGCGAGACAGCGCGGCGAAGCGGCCTGAAGCGGCAAGTATTGAGATGCAGCGCAAGCGTGAAGTGATTGCCCTGCAACTATGGGTAGTTTCGACTTGACTAGTGACGGCAGTTATGCTAGGAATTTAAGC
>NZ_RZSX01001315.1:0-1159 GCF_004023105.1 Mesorhizobium sp. M5C.F.Ca.IN.020.32.2.1
GTTCGGATCGCGGTCCGCGCAACTGGCGGTTCCGCTAGCAATTCACAAAGAAACGGGGCCTAGCGGCCCCGTTTCGCATTCTTCTCCGCAAAAAAAGTCTAGCGGGCCGCGCGGGCCCATTTGCGATACCAGCCTTCGCCCGCAATCGTGTTGCGATAGACAGTTTCGCGCTCCGTCGCCTCGGCTCCGGTCTCCGCCCGGATTTCTGCCTTGAGTGCGGCATCTTCGCGGCGAACCGGTATGACCTGGACGAGCGGCGTGCCCTTTTCGATGACGTAGAGGCCGTCGGGCGCGGTCGCGAAAAACGGAAAATGGATGTCGGCTGCGTACCTATCGGTATCGACGATGCCGGCGACGCATTCGAAAGGCTGAGTCGGCCTGTTGAGCGGCGGCAGGAACAAACAACTCCAGCCCGGCGGGGTCCGTATCGACCAGTAATTGTGAAATTTACATGGGGGTGCCGGTTCCTTCGGGTTGCCGGCGACCTGATGGGCGCCATGATTGCTCACCATCACCCTGTCGAACTCCCAGCCGGCATCCACGACGCGGCCGCCGTCCTTGATCTCAAGGCGGACGGTCGCCGCGAGCGGCAGGATCCAGCCGGTTGTCATCGCATCGAGAAACGGCATGCAGCGCTTGACGGTCAGACCATTGTTGGTGGCCGACGCTTGCTGCGAATCGACTGCCGGCAATTTGCGGAACCAGTCCGGCAGAACCGTCTTGGCTGCTACTGGCGGCGCGATGACGCCATAATCTTCCGGCCGACAGACAAACCGGATCGAGCGAGTGGTCTGGGAAAAATGAAACATTGATAGCCTCCAAGGAAAAATCCGAGGAGGAACGGGCCGCAGGCGGATTTATTCCTGCTGGATGTCAACCGTCTGATTATGCAGGCCGGCTACGAGATTTGGCCGCCGCCGAGCGACCGCCGCGGCAGCGGCGCGCACAGCACACTGATTAAAGCACCAATCGCATCAGCGGTCGGCCCGCCTTGCGCTCGACCAGCCTCTCGAAGCCGGCTTTCTCGAAGACCCGCGACGAGCCGACGAACAGCCCGATCGAACGCGAATCTTTCGACAGGTCGATCGGACACGCCTCGACCAGCCGCGCGCCATTCTGGCGAGCAAACTCGATGCCGCCTTCGACCAGCCGGTGCGTC
>NZ_RZSX01001316.1:0-1150 GCF_004023105.1 Mesorhizobium sp. M5C.F.Ca.IN.020.32.2.1
CTGGAAAGACGGACTCTACCGCACCGAACCACCGGCGGTGGAGGAGACGAAAGTCACCGCCGTTCCCTATTTTGCCTGGGACAACCGCGATCCCGGCGAGATGCTCGTCTGGCTGAGAGACTCGTGATCCGGGGACGAAGATGATGCCGCCGACGAAAGGGATGTCTTGAATTTGCCCCGGCGGCGCTAATTTAGAGGGGAGAGTGGCGCCAGCCACTCGAATGGGTGGAGGCAGAGTTGGCGCTCGAAGATGTCGCGCGTGCGAGCGCTGGCGCTCGCGCCATGTTCCTGACCGCCGCAGCGGTGCCGTTGCTGTTCGTGATCAGCGGACTGGCCATTCGCTATGCAGCATTTGCTTCTGTGTCGGAGGAACCAGGTTTCGCGGCTTATGCCCGCGCGCTCTGCCGCTGGGATTGCGCCTGGTATATTGACATCAGCGAACAAGGTTACGAGCGCTTTCCCATTCCAGACCACAGCAATGTCGGTCGCTGGGGCTTCTTCCCGCTCTACCCGATGCTGGTGGCCGCGATTCGGGTTATCTTCCCTTTCCAGACGATACTGGTCGCCACCATCACCTCCACTGTCTGCAGCTACGCCGCCTGTCTGGTGGCATGGCCGCTGCTCGACAAGAACATGCGCGCTTATGTTCTGTATTGCGCTTTTCTGCTCAGCGGCCCGTTCTCCTTTCACTTCACGACCTTCCTGAGCGAACCTCTTTTCGTGCTCCTGACCTCGTGCGTTTTTCTGGCGCTCAAGCGCTCCAGCTATCTCGCCGCTGGTGTTTCATCCGCGCTGCTGTCGGCGACCAGGCTCGTCGGGGTCTTCGTCGTATTTGCGACCGTAATTCAAATGTTCAGGGAGCACAGCGAGCAGGGCGGGTCGACGCTGTCTTTCCCGCGCTGGGTGCTTGGCCGGCCGGATCTGCTGGTCGCTGTCCTCATCTCGCCTGCCGGTTTGTTCGCTTACATCCTGTTTCTTTACCTTACGGTCGGGGACGGCTTTGCGTTCTTGCACGTCCAGCGCGCCTTCGGACGCGTGGCCGGCAATCCGCTGGTCTTTCTATGGGACGGGCTCTCAACTGTTCCGACCGTCGGATGGCTGCCCACGGCGCCGCAATGGAGCGCGATGGCCGCGATCACCGGATTGGCGC
>NZ_RZSX01001317.1:0-1149 GCF_004023105.1 Mesorhizobium sp. M5C.F.Ca.IN.020.32.2.1
CTCCTACATAAAACGGCGCGTGGCTGAGCTCGGCGCCATCGCCGGGTTCGAGAAATCCGGTCATTTCTTCTTCAATCCGCCGATCGGGCGCGGCTATGACGATGGTCTCATCACGGCTATCGCCATCTGCCAGATGCTGGATCGCAGCCCGACCAGCAGCATGGCCGATCTCTATCGCGCCCTGCCGCTGACCTTCGGCACGCCGACCATGTCGCCGCACTGCGCCGACGAGCTGAAATACGGCGTGGTCGAGCGAGTCGTTTCCGACTTTCAGGCAATGAAGCAGGATGGCACTGTCTTCGCCGGCCAGAAGATCGCCGATCTGATCACCGTCAATGGCGTTCGCGTCGTTGCCGAGGACGGCACCTGGGGCCTGGTGCGGGCGTCGTCGAACAAGCCAGAGCTGGTCGTGGTGGTAGAGAGCCCGGTGTCGTCCGAGCGGCGCCGGCAGATGTTCGAAGGCGTCGATGCGGTGCTGCGCCGCAGCCCTGAGGTCGGCGCCTACAACCAGACGTTCTAGGTTCTCTCATTTCATCGCGGCGCGAGAAAGGCCACGATGGGGAAGCGGATCACGCGTTTCCGGTTGCAGCTGGTCCACTCCCCCAGGTTTTCATCGGCGATGATCTCTACAGGAACTCAGGCAGCGGAATAAGCCCGCTCAAGGGCACGCCAGTCGAACTCCCGCGCCCAGTCGGCAAAACTGTGCCAGCGGACCTCCGGGAAATCTCGGTGTAAAGCCGCGATATCGACGTCATAGCCGACGCGGTCGAACCACTCGAACATCAGCGCCGTATCTTCGCTTTGTTGGCGGGCGACCGCGATTGGAATTGCCTGATAGTTGATCGGGCGGCCGATGGACTGCGAAAGGATCTTGGCCTGGTCTTCGCCGGACAATTCGCTCCCGGCGAAATCGAAGCGCTTGCCGAACACGCGCTCGCGCCGCTCGACCAGGGCGGCAACGAAGGCTCCGATATCGGCAAGTGCGACCAGCTGGAGGACACGTTTGGCAGGCATCGCAAAGGCATGCGTGCCTCGGATGAGTGCGCCGATCGACCACGGCGCGACGATATTCTCCATGAAGGCAACCGGCGCGCTGATCGTATAGGGGATGCCGAGCACGGCGACATGTTGCTCGACAAGATATTTGCT
>NZ_RZSX01001318.1:0-1133 GCF_004023105.1 Mesorhizobium sp. M5C.F.Ca.IN.020.32.2.1
CCCTTGATCAGCGTATCGAAATGGTCAGTCAGGAAGGTGCGGTTGTGCAGGCCGGTAAGGCCGTCATGCACGGCGATGAAAGCCATGGAATTGCGGGCATCGATCAGTTCGTGTGTCTTGCGCAGGATGGCGTTCGACATCGGCCTGAAGATGAAAAGTGCCACCAGCACGATGACGCCGATGGTGGTGTAGAACAGCGTTCGATGGAGATCGAGAAGTGTTTCCGATCGCGCATCGGCATGGGCGCTGATGCGCTGGCCGAGTGCCGCATAGCCCGACAGGGTCGCATTGGCGATGGAAGCGTCGAGGTTGACGCGTTCGCCGCCGCCCTTGTAGCCGCCATTATCGGCCATGCCGAGTCGTGATTCGAACGCCGAAACCAGGCGTTGGCCGTTGGCGATAAGCCCGACCGAGAAGTAGTCGAGATGAAACGGCTTGGCGAAAAGCACGCTCTCGACTGATTTCGGATCGAACCTTGCCGGTGACGCCGGGTCGGCGACGACCCGCTCGAGCAGAAGGTCATAGTTCCTCTCGAACTCCGCCGTGGCCTGTTTGAATGCGGTGACCAGAGCCGGTTGTTGGTTGCGCGAAGCAGTACCTGCCGCGTTGGCAAGGAAGACAATGCGTTGCGACAGCGTCTTTTGCATGCCGACAATATCGAGCAGCGTATCGTCGTGCCGCTGGTCAGCCATCATCTGCTGGAGAAGGATGAAGGAGGCCATCACCATGGCTGCAATGATCAGCAGCGCCAGCCAATAGCCGGCCTTGATCAACAGTATAAGCCTGCCCGAAATGGTTTGCACCGGTTGCTGCGACATTTTCTGAGGCGGTCCCTCTCGCCGACAGATTGTTAGGTGTGAGAACCATTGGCTTGAAAGTGTTAACAGCTCTGGAAGTCGACAGAGCTGCGACAGCGGCAGCGGTGGAAAGCTCGCGAAATGGTTATCGCGTTCTTTCGCGCCGCAGCTGCATTTGAGCATCCGCCAGTTGGCGGCATTCTAGCCACATTCTGGTCACTGACCGTCGCATCACCGAAGCGGTCGCTTTTGCGGTGGATTTTTCGCCCGCGCGGGGCGACAGTCCATTCAATCTCAACAGGGCCTGATCATGAGTGCGGCATTCCTCTCCTATAT
>NZ_RZSX01001319.1:0-1131 GCF_004023105.1 Mesorhizobium sp. M5C.F.Ca.IN.020.32.2.1
CCCGAAAAGGACCTCAATGCGGCTCTGCGCAAAGAAGCTGAGTACCGCGCCGCTAATCCGAATATCTCGAACATCGACAAGGCAAACGTCAACATCGACTATTCGTTTTCGGGGGACGCGCAGCTGAAGCCGTCGATGGTTTTCGATGACGGCAAGAAGACCTTTTTCAAATTCACCGGACGTGTGCCGGCGATCTTCGCCGTGCAGTCGGATTTTTCCGAGACGCTGCGCAATTTCCGCAAGGAAGGGGAATACCTCGTCCTTGACGGTGTTGCGACCCAATACACGCTGCGTGATGGCAATCAATGGACATGCATCTTCAACCTTCGGAAGCCTGATTTCGGCGCTCCGGATCCCGACATCCTCGGTCCGGCTCCTGATCGCGTCGCCAAAAAGCGCTGGAGGAGCGGCAACAAATGAACCGGACACCCGAACTTGAGGCCATGATGTCGGCCGACGACACGGCCGTCAGCAACAAGAACGCAAAGCGCAACCAGCTCCTCGGCGGAGCGGCCTTGCTCATCGGCGGCGCCGTGGCGGCCTACTTTGTCCTTGCCACGCCAAAGGGAACACCTCGCGACATAACCGAAGGCGACGAAGAATTCCGGACCACGACGTTCCGGCCGCCGTCGTTCGTGCGCGAGGATGAGAAGCCCGCACCGCAACCCGAACCTAATGTGATCAACATCCCGCCGCCTCCCGAGCCGGTACAGGAGAAGGTCGACACGACTACATTTAACGTGCCGCCTCCGCCTGAAGTCGTCCAGGCGCCGCCTACGGAACCGGCAGCTGAGCCGCCGCCTGAGGAATTTCCGGAGCGCTACAGGTCCAAGCTGATATCGTTGGATACGGCTCGCGAGGAGGACGCCGCCGGTGGCCTCGGTGGCGCCGACGGCAACGGTCTGAGTGTCGCGGGCGAGGACCGCAACAGCAAATTCCTTGCGGCCGCGTCGAGCCTGGCTGATCGGTCGGCAAAGGCTAAGCAGATCAAACGCATCGACGCGCTGGTGCCTGAAGGCACCCTAATCCCGGGCATTCTGGAGACCGCGATCGTCAGCGATCTTCCGGGCCAAATCCGCGCGATCACATCTCAGGATGTCTATTCGTTTGACGGGCGGCGCGTCCTGATTC